>CAJMPC010000098.1:0-6477 GCA_905215245.1 uncultured bacterium
CCTGCATAAATAAAAAGTGCGGTTATTTCTAACCGCACTTTCTTCATCTATCAAATTAAAGTTTTGCTGAAAGCATTGCTTCTAATTTCTCTTGGTCAACTGCAAATTTGCGAATCCCCTCTGCTAATTTCTCAACAGCCATCGCGTCGCTGTTATGTTGCCAGTAGAATTCTGCTTCAGTTAATGGTTGAGGTTTCGCTTTTACTTCACCTTTGTAGTCTAGTTTACGTACAAGTGCGGTTGAATTTTCTTGTAATTCTTTAAGTAAAGCGGGAGCGATAGTTAAACGGTCACAACCTGCTAATTCAATAATTTCACCGACATTACGGAAACTTGCGCCCATTACCACTGTTTTATAACCGTATTCTTTGTAGTAGTTATAAATTTTGGTTACAGAAATGACACCTGGGTCTTCTGCCGGAGCATATTCTTTTTTATCAGTATTTGCTTTGTACCAGTCTAAGATACGACCGACGAATGGTGAAATTAAATAAACACCCGCTTCAGCACATGCACGAGCTTGCGCTTCGGAGAATAATAAGGTTAAGTTACAGTTAATGCCTTCTTTTTCAAGAATTTCTGCTGCACGAATACCTTGCCATGTTGAAGCAATTTTGATCAAAATACGATCATTTGAAATACCTGCCGCATTATAAAGTGCGATAAGTTTACGTGCTTTTTCAACGGTTGCTTGGGTATCATAAGAAAGACGCGCATCCACTTCAGTTGAAATACGTCCTGGAACAATTTTTAAAATTTCTAAACCGATGTTTACCGCTAATTTATCTTCTGCATCAATTAATTGTTGTGCTTTATCCGCACTTTGAGCTTTAGCGTAAGCAATCGCTTCATCAATTAATGGGGCATATTGTGGTAATGCTGAAGCACTTAAAATTAAAGATGGGTTTGTTGTTGCATCTTGCGGTTGGTATTTTTTAATCGCATCAATATCGCCAGTATCAGCCACAACGACGGTCATTTTACGAAGTGAATCTAACTGAGTTGTCATTGTCTTCTCCTTGAATGGACTTGTTTGAATTCGACTGTCTTACGATAGCATAATTAGCTTTAAAAAGATAATTCGTCCAAGAAAATATTTACGATAGGGAAAACCAATTCATTTTAGATTTACCCCTCATACCATCACTTTTAGCAATTTTTTCGCGATTTATTAGATACAAATCACAAAACTTAATTTTTCTTCAAATAATTTCCTGACAAATCTTTACAAAAATGAATTTTTGAGCTAATAAGTGGAATACTCTTTATAAAAATATCACCTAATGACAAGGAGGCTCAAATGCAACACAAACTACTCTTCTCAGCAATCGCTCTTGCTCTTTCCTATTCTGCGCAAGCAGTTATAGTGCCTGAAGGAACTCAATTAGATGAAAAGCAACATATCGTGATCAATAACGGGGCTGAACCACAAAGTTTTGACCCACAAAAAACCGAAGGTGTACCCGAATCTAACGTTGCTTATCAATTACTTGAAGGACTCGTCACCTCAGACTCTGAAGGTAAACTTCAACCAGGCGTGGCTGAAAGCTGGGAAAACACACCAGACTTTAAAACTTGGACATTCCATTTACGTAAAGACGCCAAATGGTCAAATGGTGATCCCGTTACCGCGCACGATTTCGTATTTGCGTGGCGCCGTTTAGTGGATCCTGCAACTGCTGCGCCTTACGCAAGTTACTTAAGTTATTTACAAGTAGAAAATGCGCAAGACATCATTGACGGTAAGAAAAAACCAGCTGAATTAGGTGTTGAAGCAAAAGATGATTACACCTTTGTTGTTCATGCAACCAATCCTGTCCCTTATGCAGTCAGTTTAACGACTCACCAATCCTTATTGCCATTACCGCAAAAAGTGGTCGAAAAATTCGGGGATGCATGGGTGAAAAAAGAAAATTACGTGGGTAATGGTGCCTATAAACTGGCGAACCACATTATTAATGAAAAAATCGAATTTGAACGTAACCCACTCTACTGGAACGATAAAGAGACTGTCATTAACAGTGCAACATTCCTTGCGATTGAAAACCCAAGTACTGATGTGGCGCGTTATCGTGCTGGCGATTTAGATATGACGAGCTACGCCTTACCACCAGAACAGTTTGCTAAATTGCAAAAAGAATTGCCTGGCGAAGTATTCACGACACGTACTCTTGCAACCTATTCTTATGAATTAAACAATAAGAAAGCACCTTTTGATAACGTGAATATTCGTAAAGCCCTAAACTTATCCCTTGATCGTAATGTGATCACCGATAAAGTATTGGGCCAAGGTCAAACACCAACCTATGTGTTTACCCCAACTTACATCGAAGAAGGTCAGCTCATTCAACAACCTGCTTATTCAAAAGAACCAATGGCACAACGTAATGAAGAAGCCATCAAACTCTTAGAAGAAGCCGGTTACAGCAAAGCGAATCCGTTGAAATTCAGCATTCTTTACAATACCAATGAAAACCACAAAAAAGTGGCGATCGCTGCAGCTTCTATGTGGAAAGCGAACACCAAAGGTTTAATTGATGTGAAATTAGAAAACCAAGAGTGGAAAACTTACATTGATAGCCGTCGTGCCGGTCGTTACGATGCAGCACGTGCAGGATGGAATGCGGATTACAACCAAGCCACAACATTCGGCAACTATTTCTTATCTAATTCGAGTAACAATACCGCGAAATACGCGAACCCAGAATATGATAAAGCGATTGCAGAATCTTACGCAGCAACTGATGCAGAAGGTCGTGCAAAAGCCTACGCGAAAGCCGAAGAAATTCTTGCAAAAGATTTCGGTATCGTGCCAATCTTTAACTATGTGAATCCACGCTTAGTGAAACCTTACGTAAAAGGCTATTCAGGCAAAGATCCACAAGATCACATTTACTTACGCAACCTTTATATTATTAAACATTAATTCGTTGCTCGTATTTAAGTGCGGTTAAAAATTATCGTATTTTTTAACCGCACTTTTCGCCCATTTTGGTTGGAGTTATTATGCTCAAATTTATTTTTAAACGGCTGTTGGAAGCCTTACCAACGCTGTTTATTTTGATTACTTTTTCCTTCTTTCTGATGCGTCTCGCCCCTGGTAGCCCGTTCACATCGGAACGTGCTTATCCACCAGAAGTCATGGCAAATATCGAAGCGAAGTATCATTTAAATGAACCATTACATAAACAATATTTCCTTTATTTGGAAAATCTTTCCAAAGGCGATTTTGGTCCCTCTTTTAAATATAAAGATCAATCGGTCAATGATTTAATCGCATCAGCCTTCCCTGTTTCCTTAAAATTAGGGATGGTAGCCTTCGCCTTTGCTGTTGTGTTAGGGGTAACAGCAGGTACGCTCGCCGCACTCAATCAGAATAGCCGTTGGGATTATATTTTGATGAGTTTCTCAATGCTTGGCGTCATTATGCCAAGCTTCGTCTTCGCTCCAGTCTTAGTGCTGATTTTCGCCATTTATTTAGGTTGGTTACCTGCTGGCGGTTGGAATGGCGGTTCAGCAATGTATATTATTTTACCCGTAGCCTCCTTAACTATCGCTTATGTTGCTGGGATTGCACGTATCATGCGCGGCTCCATGATTGAAGTGTTGCATTCCAACTTTATTCGTACCGCTAAAGCTAAAGGGCTTTCAACCTCAAGAATCATTTTAAAACATGCTTTACGCCCTGCTCTTTTACCCGTGGTCACCTATTTAGGCCCGGCTTTCGTAGGGATTATTACCGGCTCAATGGTCATCGAAAGTGTATTTGGTTTGCCTGGCATGGGCTTGTTATTTGTAAACGGTGCATTAAACCGTGATTACTCTTTAGTTTTAAGTCTCACTATTTTAGTGGGCACATTAACCATTTTATTTAATGCGATTGTGGATATTTTATACGCCATCATCGATCCAAAAATTCGTTATTAAGGATAAATTATGACAGATTATCGTACTCAGCCGATTAATCAGAAAAATGCGGATTTTGTGGAACAAGTGGCTGACCGTATTGAAGAAATGCAACTGGAAGGCCGCAGTCTATGGCAAGATGCGAAACGCCGTTTTTTCCGCAACAAAGCGGCCGTTGCCAGTCTGATTATTTTGGCGTTTATTATTGTATTTATTACTGTAGCACCTTGGTTCTTCCCCTTTACCTATGAAGATACCGATTGGAATATGATGAGCTCCCCACCAACAATGGAAGGTTATCACTTCTTCGGTACCGATGCTTCTGGTCGAGACTTACTAGTACGTACCGCTATTGGTGGACGGATTTCATTATTGGTCGGTATCGCAGGGGCTTTTATTTCCGTGACTATCGGCACAATTTATGGTGCGATTTCCGGCTATGTAGGCGGTAAAACGGATATGTTGATGATGCGCTTTTTGGAAATTCTTAGCTCATTTCCATTTATGTTCTTCGTCATTTTATTAGTGACCCTTTTTGGCCAAAACATTTTCTTAATTTTTATCGCTATCGGGGCGATTGCTTGGCTTGGTCTTGCTCGTATCGTACGTGGTCAAACCCTTAGTTTGAAAAATAAAGAATTCGTCGAGGCCGCCATCGTTTGTGGCGTGCCACGTCGCCAAATCATTTTCAAACACATTATTCCAAATGTATTGGGCTTAGTAGCCGTTTATGCTTCACTTGAAGTACCAGGACTCATTCTATTCGAATCATTCTTAAGTTTCTTAGGCTTAGGAACACAAGAGCCAATGAGTAGTTGGGGCGCGCTATTAAGTGATGGAGCAGCACAAATGGAAGTCTCACCTTGGCTATTAATTTTCCCGGCATTTTTCCTTTGTCTCACGCTATTTTGTTTTAACTTTATCGGTGACGGGTTGCGTGATGCACTTGATCCGAAAGATAGATAGGAGCGAATCATGAATCCTTTATTAGATGTAAAAAATCTCTACGTTCGCTTCAAAACACCCGATGGCACTATCACTGCGGTGAATGATTTAAACTTCACGCTTAATGCGGGGAGTACGCTAGGCATCGTAGGTGAAAGTGGTTCAGGCAAGTCACAAACGGCCTTTGCGTTAATGGGCTTGTTGGCTGCTAATGGTACAGTGGAAGGTTCAGCCATTTTTGAAGGTAAAGAATTGGTTAATTTACCGAAGGCTGAATTGAATAAAATCCGTGCCGAGCAAATTTCCATGATTTTCCAAGACCCGATGACCTCTCTCAACCCTTACATGAAAATCGGTGAGCAGCTTATGGAAGTGCTACAGTTGCACAAAGGCTATGATAAACAAACTGCCTTTGCTGAATCGGTGAAAATGTTGGATGCGGTCAAAATGCCGGAAGCTAAAAAACGCATGGGCATGTATCCACACGAGTTTTCAGGTGGTATGCGTCAACGGGTGATGATTGCGATGGCCTTATTATGCCGTCCAAAACTACTTATTGCCGATGAACCAACAACTGCTTTGGATGTGACCGTTCAAGCGCAAATCATGACTTTGTTAAATGAGTTAAAACGTGAGTTTAATACCGCGATTATTATGATCACTCACGATTTAGGTGTCGTAGCGGGTATTTGCGATCAAGTGATGGTGATGTATGCCGGACGAACCATGGAATACGGCACAGCAGAGCAAATTTTCTATCATCCAACCCATCCTTATTCTATTGGCTTAATGGATGCGATTCCTCGCTTAGATGGCAATGAAGAACACTTGGTCACCATTCCAGGCAATCCACCGAATTTATTGCATTTGCCAAAAGGTTGCCCATTCTCACCCCGTTGCCAATTTGCAACAGAACAATGCCAAACTGCGCCAAAACTGACCGCATTTAATGAAAGTCAGTTACGCAATTGTTGGTTACCCGTGGAGAAATTTACCCTATGACAGTTTCAAATAACAAAGAATTACTCCTTGAAGTCAATCACTTAGGCGTCACTTTTAAAATTAAAAATGATAAATCCCTTTTCTTCGCCAAACCTCAAACCTTAAAAGCAGTAAAGGATGTTTCCTTTAAGCTTTATGAAGGTGAAACTCTTGGTGTAGTTGGTGAATCGGGTTGTGGTAAATCCACGCTTGCACGTGCCATCATCGGCTTAGTCGAAGCGAGTGAAGGGGAAATCTTGTGGCTTGGTAAAAATTTACGAAAACAATCAGCTAAACAATGGAAAGATACTCGCAAAGATATCCAAATGATTTTCCAAGACCCTCTCGCCTCTCTCAATCCGAGAATGAACATTGGCGAAATCATTGCCGAGCCATTAAAGATCTACCAACCACACTTAAGTGCCGCTGAAGTGAAAGAAAAAGTGCAAGCTATGATGTTAAAAGTCGGGCTTTTACCGAACTTGATTAACCGCTATCCCCATGAGTTTTCTGGTGGCCAATGTCAGCGTATCGGTATTGCTCGCGCATTAATCATTGAGCCGAAAATGATCATTTGTGATGAGCCTGTTTCTGCGTTGGACGTATCCATTCAGGCTCAAGTGGTAAATTTATTGAAATCCCTAC
>CAJMPC010000099.1:0-6445 GCA_905215245.1 uncultured bacterium
GGTTGCAATGGATTTTTATTCCAAGAATGTTTGCCTTACTTGAAAGTGGCGCTGAGTTACCCTCAAAAATTGCGGTGTCTCCTTATTTAGAGGAAGCGTTTAAAGAAGCAGAAGAAGATTTTTTAGTTGAATTATTAACGCCGTTACGTGAATTAGAAGCCTTATTACAAAATCAATAAATGTTAGAAATCTTATATCAAGACGAATATCTTGTCGCTGTTAATAAACCTGCAGGTATGTTGGTGCATCGCAGTTGGCTTGATACTCATGAAACGCAATTTGTGATGCAAACCTTGCGCGATCAAATCGGGCAGCATGTTTTTCCTATTCATCGATTAGATCGTCCCACATCAGGTGTTTTGCTGTTTGCTTTAAATAGTGAAATAGCGAATTTAATGTGTCAGCAATTTGAACAGAAAACAGTGCAAAAATCTTATTTGGCGATTGTGCGAGGGTATTTGCAAGGCGAAGGAAAGATTGATTATCCCCTTAAAATCCAATTAGATAAGATTGCAGATAAGTTTGCACAAGAAGATAAGGCACCTCAAGAGGCGGTAACGGATTATGAAGGCTTAAACATTGTGGAAATGCCTTATGCGGTAGGGCGTTATCAAACCACAAGATATTCATTAGTGAAGCTAATTCCCCAAACGGGCAGAAAACATCAGTTACGACGTCATATGAAACATATTTTTCATCCTATTTTAGGTGATACACAATATGGGGATTTGCATCAAAATCGTGCTTTAACAGAATATTCTGGCTGTCAACGTTTATTTTTACACGCAGATACACTTATTTTTGAGCATCCTATTCATTTAATCAAAATAGAAATTAAGGCTGGTTTAGATGAACAATGGGAGCACGTGATGGAATTATTTAATTGGTCTATTTAACGAGAAAAAATCATGTTAGATATTAATTTAACCCACGAACAGCAACAAAAAGCAGTAGAGCAAATTCAGGAATTAATGGCACAAGGAATTAGCAGCGGTGAAGCCATTCAAATTGTGGCAAAAGCATTACGTGAAATTCATCAAAAAGATGAGAGAGAGGCTTCTGACAGTAAATAAATAAAAATTTTTGTGATCAATGTATCATTTTTAAAGTTTCCTTGTTGCATAAAAAAATAAAATGTTTGAATATATTTCCAATTGAGGTGATAAGGCATGAGTCTTATTGTTTTTAAGTATTAAGGGCGAAGCCTATAGAGGTCTACTATGGAAATTGGTGTAGTAAAATGGTTTAACAACGCAAAAGGATTTGGGTTTATTTCTGCAGAAGGCGTGGATACAGACATCTTTGCACATTATTCAGCAATTGAAATGGATGGTTACCGTTCATTAAAAGCAGGTCAACGTGTGCAATTTGAAGTGATTCACGGCGACAAAGGATCTCACGCCACAAAAATTATTCCGATTGCGGAATAGGCGAAACGCTAAAACGTTTCAAAATCTTCTCTATTTAGCATAATCAAAAGCCAAGGTTTCGACTTTGGCTTTTTTTCATCTTATTTATTGAGCAAATTTTTCAAACCAGCTTTCATTGCTGTCATTTGGCTTTCATATAATGCTTTGCTTTCACGTTCATCAATCATATAAGTGATGGTTTCAGAAAGTGTCATTTTCATTTTTCGCGAATATTTAGATAAACGAAGCCAAACACCATACTCTAAATCAATAGACTTCTTCTTCGTTGATTGTTTTTCTGCATTAAAAAAACGTTTCCGTCTTGCTCGAATAGCCTGATCAAGCTTAATAGGTAAATCAAGAGAAAGGTGATTTTTAATCCATTCCTCGATTTTTTCAGGATAATTCTGACATTCTATTAATTCTTGAACTTTGCTTTCTTCTAAGCTTTTTTCTTCATAACGGGTAATTTTTTCTCCTTCGCGATGTTTGCGAATGAGATAAATCCATTTCCAGTTTGCTTCTTGGTTTTCTAATTTCTGATATTTCATCGTTTTATTATACTTTTTAGTGACGTGGTAACCTCATAAATATACGCGCTTTAAACAAAATTTTCCAGTAGATTTTTATAACGGATTTTCACTCAGGGTGAAGTGTGCGATAATACCGCCAATTTAATTAAAGCGAGATATGTCGTGACTTCAACATCTTCGGAACAAGCCTTAAATTGGCAAGCCTTACAACCAGAATTATCGATTACTGAACTTTCAGCTGAAAAGGCTGATTTTTGGTCATTACAAAAACATGCCACAAAAGCGATTTCTTTATTTTTAAAACAGCCGCGTCGCTCTCTATTGGTGTTAAAAGCCGATGATCAAGCAGAATATGCCGATTTATTAGCAGAACTTATTCGCCAAGAACAGCCAAAAGAGCGGTCAGTTTTTGGGGTAAATTATGTGGTTGAACAAGGAGATTCTTTTTCTTTCCCTCGCATTTATACCGAGCCTGCTCAATCACTTGTGGATAATTTTGCCGCACAAGGTGATGTGTTGAAGGCATTACACGCCGATCAATTTAGCCTTTTTGGTAGTGTACGTGTTCATCCAAGTTCGCAAGATATTTTGCTTACACCAGGTTTAGTGCATCAAGCCAATGGTGGCGTTTTGATTTTAAGTGCAGCAACGATGCTAAGCCAGTTTGATTTATGGCAACGCTTAAAACATATTTTACAAACACAAACTTTTGATTGGTATTCAGCCCATCCATTTAAAACCTTGCCTTGTGATATTCCAAGTTATCCACTTAATTTAAAAGTAGTGATTTTAGGCAACCGCACTGAAATTGCGACCTTAGGTGAGTTAGAAGAAGATCTTTACAGCTTGGCTGATTACGCGGAAATTGAAAGCTATTATTCTGTTGCACAACCGAAAGCACAAGAAAATTGGGCTAATTATGTGTTGGCATTAGCCTCAAAATATGAGCTCGATTTAGATTTAACTGCATTAAATAAACTTTATCAGTTATTAGTACGTGAGAGTGAAGATCGTTTTTTAATTAACATTTCCCCGTTAAAAATAACAGAAATGTTGCTTAATGCCGCGACGTTGTCACAAAAACAAACCTTAAGTGCGGTTGATTTTGAACACGCTTTTAAACAAAAGAACGAACAGCATGGTTTCTTACGTGAACGCACTTATGCGGATATTCTCAACGAACAAATTTATGTGGAAACCAACGGGGAAATTGTTGGGCAAATTAATGGCTTGTCTGTGATTGAATATCCAGGCACCCCCGTTTGTTTCGGGGAACCTTCTCGTATCAGTTGTTTAGTGCAGTTTGGTGATGGTGAAGTCGTGGATGTGGAGCGTAAAAACGAATTAGCGGGTAACCTTCACGGAAAAGGCATGATGATTTCTGAAGCGTGTTTGGCCAGTATCTTAGAGTTGCCATCACAGTTACCATTTTCGGCGTCTTTAGTGTTTGAGCAATCTTATGGTGAAATTGACGGCGATAGTGCATCTTTGGCCATTTTCTCCGTATTAGTCAGCGCGTTATCTGATTTGCCATTGCCACAAAATATTGCGATTACCGGTACCATTGACCAATTTGGTTTGGTGCACGCAGTAGGCGGAGTGAATGACAAAATTGAAGGCTTTTTCACTATTTGCCAACGTCGTGGTTTGACGGGTAAACAAGGGGTGATTATTCCAGCAACAACAATTCAGCAATTAAGTTTATCTGATGAAGTGGTTGAGGCGGTGAAAAATGAGCAGTTCTTTATCTATCAAGTCGAAGATATTTATCAAACAGCTAAAATCCTATTTGACCGCGATTTATTAGAAGAGAAAGAAGAATATGCGAAGGGTAAAGAGCCTATTGCGCGTTTAATTCAAAATCGAATTGCTTTCCGGTCGGAAACGCCGAAAAAAAACTGGTTAGATTTCTTTAAATCTTAATTTCTTTAAAGCGAACCTTGAGTTCGCTTTTCTTTTATGTGAATTTTACTGACTGATCCGACAAGTTGAGCTAACAAGTGTTCGCTGTTTACATTTCTTATAAATCCCCATAGAATCCTTGCTTATTGGTTGTAACCAAGCAAAACTATATATACAAGGAAATAAAAAATGGAAAACACCTGTACACCAAACATTAAAAGCAGCTATACCTATGAAGATTTATTAGCTTCTGGTCGTGGTGAATTATTTGGTAAAGAAGGCCCGCAACTTCCAGCACCAACCATGTTGATGATGGATCGCATTGTAAAAATGACCGAAGACGGCGGTGCGTTTGGTAAAGGGTATATTGAAGCAGAATTAGATATTCATCCAGATTTACCGTTTTTTGGTTGTCACTTTATTGGTGACCCAGTCATGCCAGGCTGCTTAGGCTTAGATGCGATGTGGCAATTAGTCGGTTTCTTCCTTGGCTGGGTAGGTGGTAAAGGTAAAGGCCGTGCATTAGGCGTTGGTGAAGTGAAATTTACCGGACAAATCTTACCAACCGCGAAAAAAGTGGTATATCGCATCAATATGAAACGCGTAATTAACCGCAAGTTAGTGATGGGAATGGCTGATGGTGAAGTGGAAGTAGATGGTCGAGTTATCTATACTGCAACCGATTTAAAAGTTGGCTTATTCCAAGATACATCAAGTTTCTAATTTAAATAAACACAACATCATAAAAAAGATAGCCCGATTCATTCGGGCTTTTCTTTTTCTATTCTTCGTCAATGATATCGACAAATTCGGCATTTAATAATTTAGCCAAATCTTGTGGGGCCAATTCGACGCTTAATCCACGTTTTCCACCTGAAACAAAAATCGTATCAAACTCAAGTGCGGTCGAATTTATCACTGTTTTTACACGTTTCTTTTGACCTAATGGACTAATGCCACCGACTAAATATCCCGTGCTTTTTTGTGCCGCATCTTTATCGGCCATTTCAACTTTTTTTACACCAATTGATTTTGCCGCTTTCTTCAAGCTTAACATGTTTGCCGTGGAAAGCACAAAACACGCTAATTTTTTCTGATCACCATTTTCAGCGACTAAAAGTGTTTTAAAGGATTGGTGCGGATCAAGCCCAAGTTTTTCAGCGGCTTCATCGCCAAAATGCGTATTGTTAGGGTCATGATCATAGGTATGGAGAGTAAAAGGAATTTTATTTTTCTTTAGTAAATCAATTGCCGGTGTCATCTGATTTCCTTATGTATTTATTGGTCTTTTTTCTGTAGAATGAATCGGTTCAGAACATTTTACAGCGGAGAGAAAAATGGACGCAAGCCTAAATATTGCTATTGCAGCAGAATTTGATCTATGTGAAAAAATTGCCGAAGCACTTGAACAAAGTGAGCTAGATGTTGGCAAGATTTCTATCGTAGAAATTTATCCTTTTGAAGAAGAGCAAGCGGTGCGTTTTCGCAATAAAGCGGTTGCTCAATTAGCCACTGATGAGATTGAGTGGGATAGCGTTAATTATCTTTTCTTCGCTGGTCAAATTGCTCAAGCCTCCTTATTAGCTCAAGCTGCAGAAAGTGGCTGTGTAGTGATTGATTTAAAAGGGATTTGCTCTGCATTGTCTGATGTTCCTGTTGTGGTCCCTACAATCAATGAAGAAAATCTGACTGAATTAAGACAACGTAACATTGTGAGTTTACCCGATCCACAAGTGAGTCAATTAGCTTTATCTCTATTACCAATCGTTCAACAAACAAATTTAACTCAAGTCTTTGTGACGTCACTTTTACCGGCTTCTTATACAGATGGTGAAACCGTGAATAAACTTGCGGGTCAAACCGCTCGTTTACTGAATGGTATGCCATTAGAAGAAGGTGAAACTCGTTTTGCCTTTGATGTGTTTCCACAACAAGCGGCTAATTTAAATCTGCAATTACAAAAAATCTTCCCACAGTTAGACAATGTAATTTTCCATCAAATTCAAGTGCCTGTCTTTTACGGAATGGCACAAAAAGTGACCGCACTTTCGGATTATGAATTTGATTACCAGCCACAACAAAGCGAATTGATTGAATTACACGATAGCCTTATTACGCCTGTAATTAACGGTGAAAACGAAAATGGTGAAGAAGGTGTAAAATTACATATCAGCCAACAAAGTGCGGTTGAAAATGGTATTGAATTTTGGACGGTAGCTGATGAGCAACGTTTCAATATTGCCTTGTTAGGTGTGAAATTACTTGAGTCGATTTATCACCAAGGTTATTAATTTAAGTTAAGGGAAAGACAATGCAACAATCTTTACTTGAACGCCTTTTTTCCATTAAAGAAAAGGGCAGTACGACCAAAACCGAAATTATTGCCGGTATTACCACCTTCTTTACCATGGTGTATATCGTGTTTGTGAACCCATCTGTATTAGGTGATGCGGGAATGGATAAACAAGTTGTTTTTGTGACCACTTGTTTAATTGCTGCGCTCGGCACCATTGCGATGGGATTATTCAGTAATTTACCTATCGCCCTTGCACCTGCTATGGGGTTAAATGCATTTTTCGCCTACGTGGTGGTCGGCAAACT
>CAJMPC010000100.1:0-6423 GCA_905215245.1 uncultured bacterium
GCTATATGCAAGATAAACTCAACGCTCGATTAATGGGTGTTAAACCAACAGGGAATGGTCGCCGTGAGTCTTATGCGCATTTGCCAATGCCACGAATGACGAATACCTACATGTTAGCGGGTCAAAGCAAATTTGAAGATTTAGTAGCTTCAGTAGATCGCGGTATTTATGCCCCGCACTTTGGTGGTGGGCAAGTGGATATTACCTCAGGTAAATTTGTGTTCTCAACTTCTGAAGCTTATCTGATCGAAAAAGGTAAAATCACGAAACCGGTTAAAGGCGCAACGTTAATCGGTAGCGGTATTGATGTCATGCAAAAAGTCTCTATGGTCGCAGATAAAACAGACTTAGATCTTGGTATTGGTGTATGCGGCAAAGATGGCCAAAGCGTGCCAGTCGGCGTTGGTCAGCCAGCTTTGAAAATCGATGAAATCACCGTTGGTGGAACCAATTAAACATACAGCCCGATAATCATATCGGGCTTTTTATTTCCTTCGTATATAAGTGCGGTCCGTTTTTTATCTATTTTTGATTAGTCAGTTTCTAATGAATAATCATTGCGTTAGGCTAAAAGTTAAACACCCTACGCGTTTATCTCGATTCTTTTATGATCCCTATCACAATATCTTGTAAAACCAGTTAAAAAATTCCCCAAATAACCCTAATAAGTGATACATTTATTGTCGCATGACTTTTTGTCATTTAAGAGACAGGGACAGGCGTGAGTTTGTCTGAAATTTCATCAACCAGAGGGAAACATTTATGTTAATTGGTGTACCTAGAGAACTGCTTGATAGCGAAAATCGTGTGGCGGCGACGCCAAAAACGGTTCAGCAGATCTTAAAACTGGGCTTTGACGTCATCGTAGAACATGATGCGGGATTCAAAGCAAGTTTTGAAGACCAAGCATTTATCGACGCCGGCGCAAAAATTGGCTCAAGTTCAGAAGTGTGGCATTCGGATGTGATTTTTAAAGTGAATCCACCAACGGATGCAGAAATTGATCAAATGAAGGAAGGGGCAACACTTGTGAGCTTCATTTGGCGCGCACAAAATCCGGATTTAATGAAAAAACTCACGTCGAAAAAAATTAATGTATTAGCGATGGATTCTGTGCCACGTATTTCCCGTGCGCAAGCGCTTGATGCATTAAGCTCTATGGCGAATATTTCTGGTTATCGTGCGGTGATTGAAGCCGCTCATGAATTTGGTAGTTTCTTCACTGGGCAAATTACTGCAGCAGGTAAAGTACCACCGGCAAAAGTGTTAGTCATTGGTGCAGGTGTTGCAGGTCTTGCCGCGATTGGTGCAGCCAATAGCCTTGGTGCGATTGTACGTGCTTTTGACTCTCGTCCAGAAGTAAAAGAACAAGTACAAAGTATGGGCGCGTCTTTCTTAGAAATTGATTTCAAAGAAGAAGGCGGTAGCGGCGATGGTTACGCGAAAGTGATGTCAGAAGAATTTAACCGTCGTGCGATGGAGCTTTATGCGGAACAAGCGAAAGAAGTGGATATCATTATTACCACTGCAGCGATTCCAGGTAAACCAGCCCCTCGCTTGATCACGAAAGAAATGATTGATTCCATGAAACCAGGTTCTGTGGTGGTGGACTTAGCGGCCGCAACAGGTGGTAACTGTGCTTACACTGAAGCAGGTAAAGTCGTAACCACTGAAAACCAAGTGAAAATCATTGGTTACACCGATTTCCCAAGTCGTTTACCAACACAATCTTCCCAACTTTACGGAACAAACTTAGTTAATTTATTAAAACTACTTTGTAAAGAAAAAGACGGCAAGATCAATATCGATTTTGACGATGTGATATTACGCGGTGTGACTGTGGTACGTGATGGGGAAGAAATTCCACCAGCGCAAATCCAAGTGTCAGCACAACCAAAACAAGAAGCGAAAGCGGCACAAAGTGCGGTTAAAAAAGAGGAAGAAAAATCGGCAGATCCTCGTATCAAATACGGTGTGATGGCAGGTTTGGGAGTGTTATTCCTCTGGCTTGCATCTGTGGCGCCAGCGGCTTTCCTTTCTCACTTCACCGTATTCGTATTGGCTTGTGTAGTTGGTTACTACGTGGTTTGGAACGTCAGCCATGCTTTACACACACCACTTATGGCGGTAACCAATGCGATTTCTGGTATCATCATTGTGGGTGCATTACTGCAAATTAGACAACCAACAGGCAACTTCTTTATTGATGCATTAGCCTTTGTGGCAATCTTGGTGGCAAGCATCAACATCTTTGGTGGTTTCCGTGTAACCCAACGTATGTTGGCGATGTTTAGAAAAGGTTAAGGAGAAGACGATGTCTGAAGGTTTAGTACAAGCAGCCTATATTATCGCTGCATTACTTTTCATTATGAGCTTAGCCGGTCTTTCTAAACATGAAACGGCAAAAGCCGGTTGTTGGTATGGTATTGTCGGTATGACAATTGCCCTTGTTGCAACCATTTTCGGCCCGCAATCTGAAGGCACATTATGGATCATCATTGCGATGATCATCGGTGGCGTGATTGGTGTTCAACGTGCATTAAAAGTTGAAATGACTGAAATGCCTGAACTCGTTGCGATCCTTCATAGCTTTGTAGGTTTAGCAGCAGTGCTCGTAGGCTTTAACAGCTACGGCTTAACACACGAAACTGATCCTGTATTAATGAATATCCATAACGTTGAAGTATTCTTAGGGATCTTCATTGGTGCGGTAACATTCACAGGTTCTATCGTCGCATTCGGTAAATTAAGCGGTAAAATCAATTCAAAAGCATTAATGTTGCCACATCGCCATAAATTAAATTTAGCGGCATTAGTGATTTCTGCTTTCTTGATGGTGGCATTCTTAAACAACCCAGATAATATCTTCCCAGTGTTACTCATGACAGCAATTGCACTTGCATTCGGCTGGCACTTAGTGGCATCTATCGGTGGTGCGGATATGCCGGTTGTGGTTTCAATGCTTAACTCTTATTCTGGTTGGGCAGCAGCTGCAGCGGGTTTCATGTTAAGCAATGACTTGCTTATCGTTACCGGTGCATTAGTGGGTTCTTCTGGTGCGATTCTTTCTTACATTATGTGTAAAGCGATGAACCGCTCATTTATCAGCGTTATCGCAGGTGGTTTTGGTAATGATGTTCAAGTATCTTCTGATGAAGAACAAGGTGAACACCGTGAAACAACCGCAGAAGAAGTGGCTGAATTACTTAAAAATGCAAGCTCTGTAATCATCACGCCAGGATATGGTATGGCGGTAGCACAAGCGCAATATCCAGTGGCTGAAATTACGGCGAAATTGCGTGAGCGTGGCATTAACGTGCGTTTTGGTATTCACCCTGTTGCAGGTCGTTTACCGGGTCATATGAACGTACTTTTAGCGGAAGCGAAAGTGCCTTATGACATCGTGCTTGAAATGGATGAAATCAATGATGATTTCGCAGATACCGATGTGGTATTGGTTATCGGTGCAAACGACACCGTAAACCCAGCTGCAATGGAAGATCCAAACAGCCCAATCGCCGGTATGCCAGTGTTAGAAGTATGGAAAGCACAAAACGTTATCGTATTCAAACGCTCGATGGCGGTGGGATATGCAGGCGTTCAAAACCCATTATTCTTCAAAGAAAACACTCAAATGCTCTTTGGTGATGCAAAAGAACGTGTTGATGACATTCTTACTGCATTAAACAAATAAGCAAAAAACTGAAGTAAAACTGACCGCACTTTGAGAGATTAAAGTGCGGTTTTTTATATGTTTTTTAGTGCTTATATGATTAAATAACCGAACTTTAAGAAGTAATACACTAACTTTCTAAAATCAAAATAGGTGAGGGAGCTATAAAATGAGATTTACATTACTACTATTATTATCTCTAACTTTGTTTGGTTGTTCTTTTGGAGGATTTCAACCACCACCACCACATTATCATTGGCAGCTACATAATGAGAAAGCATTATTTCCGAATTCAGATCCTGATGTTTTAACTAAATATCTTGCTAGAAGAAAAAAAGACATGCTGGATTGTGGTATGGATTTTGTGACAGGTGAAAGTGTTAATCCAGAAGAGAATCTTTGTTTAGAGAAAAAGGGTTGGTATCTTGAAGGTGGTCCAGTTTGTGAAGAAAGATTAATGTGGGATAGTCCAATATGTATCCAATGGCGAAAAAAACACAGCAAACCTGATGCTAAGCCTTGGGGGTAAGTATTAGGTATTACAACTTTCGTTTATTTCTATTAAACAAAAAGAGCGGTCAAAATTGACCGCACTTTTTTACATTAACGTTGAATCAAATAGCGTAATTTGGTGCCATCTTGTTCTACGCTTAATAGTGTGTAACCGTGGTTTTTTGTATCAACAGGAATGTTGTTGATAGATTGAGCACAGTCACTTAATAGCTCTAAAATTTCGCCTTTTTGTAATTGTGGCATGGTTTCGAGCATCACGATTGCTGGATACGGGCAAGGTTCACCTAGCGTATCTAACGTGTAATCTGGGGTGATGTCTTTTGGATCTTTATCTAATTTTTGAACAACGGTAAATGCCATAATAATGTCCTCTTTTTTTGAATGAATTCGTTAATATTTAATTAGCAACCACAAGTTTGTGGATTTGCTGCTGCAATTTTTGCTTTGGCTTTTTTCAAGAAGTGGCGTTCCCACCAAACGACAGCGATTAAGCAAAGAATAAGCAAACCGTAATTTACTAACAAACCACCAACTTGGCCAAAGGATTTCAATAAGTTAAGTTTTTCGTAATCTAACGCAAGTACAGGCGCAAGATCGTCCCATGCGTAGGCTAAATAGGTTGAACCAACAACATTACCCACGCCTACCCACATAAAGTGAACTTGACCTTCCATTGAGCGATACATCCAACCGGTTTCACATCCGCCCGCTAACACAATACCGAAGCCAAATAATAAACCACCGATAATGGCATTTGGGCCTGCCCACATGATTTTGGCTGGCACACCTAATTGAATGTAGCTGAATACGCCAAGCGTACCCACGATAATACCGAAGATGATGGCTTTTGCCATATAAGCACGACCCGTTACCCATAAATCACGGAAGGCAGAAGTAAAGCAGATTTGAGCACGTTCAATTAATAAGCCAAATGCTAAACCACAAAGCATCGCAAAACCCAGTTTGACGGAGTTTGTCATCACATAAAGTGAAGCGATTAGGTAAGCAAAAAAGACGACCATACCAATCCAAAAACGACGATTTGCTTGTTTCGGATCGGTTTCTTGTAATTTTGCTGCGCCTTTTTTCAATTCTAATTTCACGCGGAATATCGGAAGTAAGGTGACTTTTACGCCTGCGTAAGTACCTACAGCAGTGGCAATAGTGAAGAACCAAGCGTGAACCGAAAATTGTGGAATACCGGTGAAGAGAGAAGCGAGGTTACAGCCCATTGCTAAACGTGCACCGAAACCGGCTAATGCACCCCCAATGAGGGCTTGAACAATACGACGTTTGTGCGGTTGATTACGCCATTTTACGTTGTTTGCCCAAAGTGCAGCCGAAATACATCCCGCGAACATACCTAAAATCATCACGCCATCAATACGAGTAAAAATCGTGCCTTGCATGCCGATAATTGTATAGTAGCTCCAGTCGGACACATCGACACCTAGCGCTTGCAAAGCATGACCGCCCCAACGGGTAAATTCCCCCGTAACCGCCCAATAAGTGCCAGTTACCCCAAAGTAATAAGCTGAAATAAGCCCCGCAGCAATGACTGCCGCGACAGGATTCCAGTATTTAATCAAATAATTTTGTTTAAATTGTTGCAAAATCTCTTTCATGAGAGAGTAAATCCTTAAAATGAAATGATGATTTGCAAGTGCGGTATAAAATGAAGAGATTTTTGAAGTGTCTGCCATTTTCCTATACACAAAACTTGCGATATAGACAAATGAATTGTCGGGCAAAATAATAACATTTGTTTTTGGGGAATGCACGAGGGGAGAGATAATTATTTATGGGTAATTTCGTGCGTTAAGGTGGGAGAATAAAGTTAATCTATAAGGCTTACTTTTTCTTTAAGACTAATTTTTCAATTAAAAAAATGAAAGCTATGCTAATAAGCATCGTAAGCCCACCTGAAATGATAGCTAATAAACAAATTATCCAAGCAGACTTGTCTATATTAAGGAAGGCAAAGAAATAGAAACCAAATAGCAGGGAAAATGCGCACCATAATCCCCAACTTAATTTGGGATATTTATTGAATAGAAATTCAAATAATCCTTCAAAAAATAAACGGAAAAAACATTCAAAGATAATATTACCCATAGGTTGTTTCAATGGTAAGTCATCATAATGATTCGTCTAGATAAACTTTCTGCCAGCCCAAATGTTAAGAGAAAAGTTAAACAGTCAATTTCATTTCTCGGATACGCATGGTTAATCCATCG
>CAJMPC010000101.1:0-6378 GCA_905215245.1 uncultured bacterium
CGATTTTCCCGATACAAGTACAAGATACATTCAATAATTGGGATAACTTTTCAATCTCGGCCTTTTTATTTGCAGGAACCGTAAAGCAAAGCTCATAATCTTCCCCGCCACTTAATGCAAACGATTCGGCCTTTTCTAAGCGATATGTTTTTTTGAGTGATGTGGATAAAGGCAAGGTAGATAATTCAATCTCCACTGAACATTGGCTTCTCGTTAAAATATGTCCTAAATCGGCAACGAGACCATCTGAAATATCAATGCATGAATGCGCTACATCCACTAATGCTTGACCTAATTCAACGCGTGGCGTTGGGTGAAAATGGCGTTTTACTAAAAATTCAGTATCAAAATCAACCGCACTTTTACCTTGTAAGATCCAATTTAAACCCGCCGCGCTATCACCTAACGTGCCCGATACATAAATTAAATCTCCAACCTTCGTGTTATGTCGGAATAAAGCCTTTCCTTTTGGTACGAAACCTTGTGCCGTAATGGTCACAGAAAGTGGGCCTTTCGTTGTATCGCCACCAATTAACGTCACATCATATTGATTTAATATATCAAACAGACTTTGACTAAATTGGCTTAGCCAGTTTTCATCAACTTCAGGTAATGTCAGTGCAAGAGAAATCCAAGCAGGTTTAGCGCCCATAGCAGCTAAATCACTTAGATTTGTCGCAATAGCTTTATAAGCTAAATCTTGGGAAGAAATAGAAGATAAAAAATGCGTTCCCTCGACCATTGTATCGGTGGTGATCGCAAGCTGATAGCCTTCTGGAATATGAGTGATTGCACAATCATCCCCAATACCAAAATCAACAAAGTGTTGATTGCCTTTTTGTATTGAGAAATATCGCCCTATAAGATCAAATTCACCCGTACTCATTTTATCTGCGCACCAAAAACAAAGGGCAGACATTTGTCTACCCTACATTTCAATAATTATTTGCGACCTAATGCAGGAGCGACTTTATCCAATACACCGTTAATGTATTTATGGCTTTCATCTGCACCAAACACTTTCGCCACTTCAATTGCCTCGTTAATCGCCACTTTATACGGCACATCTGGCTCAAATTGAAGTTCATAAACCGCTAAACGCAAAATCGCTTTTTCAATCGGATAATTCATCCAACGCGCGATCTAAATAATGGCTCATTGAAAAATCAACGGCTTCTACATTCGCAACGGTTTGACGGAAAAGGCGGCTAAAATAAGGTTTATCCACACCTTTTAAATCTTGATCCACAACGAAAGTGAGTTCCACTTGTTCTGGTGCATTACCAGAGAGTGCCCAAGAATATAATGCTTGAACCGCACATTCTCTCGCTCTACGACGTGGCGATACTTTTTTTACAGGTTCTTTTTTCTCTGTCATTGGAATTATGCCGCATCAATTTGTTGTAAAAGGTTCACCATTTCAAGTGCAGTTAATGCTGCTTCTGCACCTTTATTGCCTGCTTTTGTCCCTGCACGCTCGATAGCTTGTTCAATGTTTTCAGTCGTTAAAACACCAAATGCCACTGGGATTTCAGCTTGCATTGCTACTTGACCTAAACCGCTGCTTGCTTCACCCGCTACATATTCAAAGTGAGCTGTACCACCACGGATTACCGTACCTAGTGCGACGATTGCATCAAATTTTTTGCTTTCAGCTAAACGACGTGCTACTAATGGAAGTTCATACGCACCTGGTGCTCGAACGATTGTAATATTCTCATCTTTCACTTGGCCGATACGTTTTAATGCATCTACCGCACCTTCTAATAAACTTTCATTAATAAAACTGTTAAAACGAGCAATCACCACTGCGATTTTAGCATTTGGCGCAGCTACCGCACCTTCTAAAACTTTCATACTTTTTCCTAATCTGAATGAACAATAAATTTGACGGTGGATTTTAGCATAAAAAGAAACCCTGTGGAAATAATCCGACAGGGTTTTCTATGAGTGGAAAAGAACTTACTTCTCGAGTTTTAACGGTTCAATTTTCCAGATATTTTTCGCATATTCAAGAATCGTACGGTCTGATGAGAAGAAGCCCATATTCACCATATTTTGAATGGTACTTGCTATCCATGCATCACGATCTTGATATTTTTTATCTACCGCTTTTTGCGCTTCCACATAACTGTGGAAATCAGCAAAGGATTGATAATAATCGTGGTATTGTAAACCTTGAATTAGAGAGTGATAACGGTTCGGTTCTTCCGGTGAGAAATCACCACGAATGATTTGGTCAATGACTTCACGTAATTGCTCGTCATTTTGATAATAATCAAACGGACGATAACCTTCGCGACGTAATGCTTCCACTTGTTCAACCGTATTACCAAAGATAAAGATGTGGTCTTCACCAACATTATCTAAAATCTCAACGTTCGCACCATCAAGCGTACCCAATGTTAACGCACCATTTAAGGCAAACTTCATGTTACTGGTACCTGATGCTTCTGTTCCTGCAAGAGAGATTTGCTCAGAAATATCTGCCGCTGGAATGATTAATTGTGCAAGACTTACGCTGTAGTTCGGGATAAAGACAACTTTTAAACGACCTTTTAAGCGTTCATCATTATTGATGACATTTGCCACATCGTTAATCAAACGAATGGTTTGTTTTGCTGCATAGTAAGCTGAAGCCGCTTTACCCGCTAAAATGAACACACGTGGCTGCCAATCTTTTTCTGGATGAGCCAACATTTCGTTATAACGAGCAATAATGTGTAACACATTAAGCATTTGACGTTTGTATTCGTGAATACGTTTTACTTGTACGTCAAATAAAGCATGTGGATCTAAATCGATATCAAGTGTTTTCTTCACATATTGTGCTAATTTCGCTTTGTTATCGTATTTGATATCTGCGACAGCACGCTTAAATTCACCTTTATCTGCAAACGCTTTAAGTTTTTCAATTTGGCTTAAATCGCAACGCCATTCAGAACCAATGTATTGATCAAATAAAGCCGCTAATTTCGGGTTTGCTACTGCAAGCCAACGACGTGGTGTAATACCATTTGTCACATTAGTGAAACGTTCTGGATAGATACGCGCAAAATCAGCAAAGGTTGAAGAAACCATAAGATCTGAGTGAATTGCTGCTACACCGTTTACTTTATGAGAACCAACAACAGACAACCAACCCATGCGAACTTTACGTTGATGTCCTTCCTCGATAAGCGATACGCGACGGATAAATTCCATATCGGTGGTGACATAAGTTTTCACATACTCAAGGAAATGATCATTGATTTCAAAAATCATTTGTAAGTGACGAGGTAAGATTTTCGCCATCATTTCTACCGGCCAGGTTTCTAATGCTTCTGACATTAAAGTATGGCAAGTATAAGAGAAGATACGACGAGTCACATCCCAAGCGTGTTGCCATGAGTAACCGTGTAAATCGATTAAAATACGCATCAACTCAGGAATGGCTAATGCCGGGTGGGTATCATTCAAGTGAATCGCTACTTTATCAGCAAGATTATCCAATGTACCATGGGTTCTTAAATGGCGACGGAGAATATCTTGCAAAGATGCAGATACCAAGAAGTACTCTTGACGTAAACGTAACTCACGACCATTCCAGGTAGAATCATCTGGATAAAGTACACGAGAAAGGTTTTGGTTAGCGGAACGCGTTGCCACCGCCGCTAAATGATCACCACGGTTAAACTCCGCTAAATCGAACACCTCACCACCATGCGCAGACCATAAACGTAAGGTTGATGCCGAGTCATTTTTATAACCTGGAATCATTTGATCGTATGCAAGTGCGGTCACTTTTTCAGCCGGATTCCAGATACATTTTTTATCTTCAAAATAGATATGACCACCAAAATCAATACTGAAACGTTTTGATGGACGCATAAATTCCCAAGGCGCACCTTTTTCCAACCAATCATCCGGACGTTCAACTTGTTGACCATTTTCAATTTTTTGACGGAACATACCGTATTCATAACGAATACCGTAACCCATTGCTGGAATCGCTAACGTTGCAAGTGAGTCCATAAAACAAGCAGCAAGACGACCTAAACCACCATTACCTAAACCAGGATCCACTTCTTTTTCAATAATCTCTTCTAAATCAACATTTAATTCAGCCAAGGCTTTTTGTGCCACATCATAAATGCCTTCTGCGATCATCGCATTAGAAAGTGTACGGCCGATTAAGAATTCCATAGAAAGATAATAAACACGGCGAGTTTCTTCTGCACGAGATTGACGAGCGGTGGTAATCCAGCCTTCAGTCACTAAATCACGCACCGCATGAAGGGTTGCATTTAGCCAGTCGCGTTGACTCGCCTCTTTTGGTGAACGACCAATTAAGAAAATTAATTTATAAACAATTGCTTTTTTTACGCCTTCAACATCAACGCTAGGTCGATTATAAAGAAATGGCGAATCAAAATTGTCCATGATCATAGAAAGTAAAACCTCAATAAAAAAATCGCGCAAATTTTAAGCTTTTTTACGAAAAAAACAACAAAAATTCCCCCTTCAAAGGCGATTATTTCGAAGAGGGAGTCAATCCATTGAATTATGAGTTTAAAATGCTTAAATAGAGCTGCTCATATTGAGCGGCCGCATTTTTCCAACTAAAGTCCTGTGCCATGGCGTTATTACGAACCATCGCCCAAACACGTTGTTTTTGCCACAAAGCAAAGGCATGCTGGATAGCACTTCGTAAATCATCTGCTTCGGCTTTTTGGAATACAAAACCTGTTGCAGTACGCACTTTAATGCTTTCACTTGTACTGTTCGTGACAGTATCTGCTAATCCTCCCGTCGCACGAACAAGCGGCAATGTGCCATATTGCAACCCATATAATTGAGTTAATCCACAAGGTTCAAAACGGCTTGGTACTAAAATGACATCACCACCCGCAACCATTAAATGTGAAAGCGCTTCGTCATAACCAATTTTTACTGCAATATTTTCTGGGTAACGTTGTGCTAATTGGCAAATACCCTCTTCCAAATGTTTTGCACCTGAACCGAGAATGGTTAATTGGCCGCCTTGTTTAACAATTTCATCCGCTGTGGCAATCAATAAATCCACGCCTTTTTGTTCTGTTAAGCGCGTTACCATCACAAATACTGGCGCATCTGGCTGTTGTGGTAGATTGAAATAAGCTTGTAAATCCGCTTTATTTTTCTTCTTGCCTGCGATGGATTTTAATTTGTAGTGATGCTGAATATACGCATCACAACTTGGATGCCAAATTTCTTGATCAACACCATTTAAAATCCCCACCAACTTACCAGCTTCACGTAAACCCGTTAACAAGCCTTGTAAGCCATAAGCAAAGTCTGGTGTGGTAATTTCTTTCGCATAAGTTGGACTCACTGCTGTGACCATATCAGAATAATAGAGACCTGCTTTCAAATATGAAATTTGGCCAAATAACTCTAAACCATCAACATGGAACATCCCTTCTGGCAATCCAATTTCATGTAAATGACGGTGGGCAAATTGTCCTTGATAAGCCAGGTTATGAATCGTAAATACTGATTTTGCAGGACGACCTTTATTAAAGAGATAAGCGGCGGCTAAGCCCGCATGCCAATCATGAGCATGAACCACTTCTGCTCGCCACCAACTGTCTAAGCCTGTCGAAAGCTCTGCTCCCACCCAGCCTAATAAAGCAAAGCGTTTATAGTTATCAGCATAATCGTTGTAATCAGTATCATGATAAGGATTCCCTTCCCGCCAATAGAGATGTGGTGCATCAATCAGATAAATCCCTACACCATTGTATTCGCCATAACGTAATACAACATGACCTGCAAAATTATCAAACTCTGTCACGACATGCGTGTTCTCAATGCCCGCTGAAATTTTTGGATAAGCCGGCAATAAAATACGTGTATCAATACCAATTTCTTTTTGGGCAAAAGGTAACGCCCCTAAAACATCGGCAAGCCCGCCAGTTTTGAGTAAGGGATACAGCTCCGAGCAAACATGTAAAACTCTCATAATTTTCCTTTTATACTTAAAATTGTGCTGTCATTGATAACAGCACAATCTTTTTAGTTCACTTAAAACACTGTCAAAATTGACCGCACTTTAATCCAAATGTTCTTCGTTCGTAACTTCTTCACCCTGCAATTTTTTCAACATCGTTGAGGTTACAAGTACAACTTTACCGGTAGAACTTACACGAAAACGTTTACTGTCTAAGGCTTTATCTACACCAATTTCCATTCCATCTGGAATGATACAATGGCGATCAATAATACAATCTTTTAATGTACAATTTTTACCAATTTGTACTTGCGGTAACACGACGCAGTGATCAACTGAAGAGTCTTCATCAATTTTGACTCTATCAAACAACACTGAATTACTAATAGATGCATCCGTAATCACAC
>CAJMPC010000102.1:0-6363 GCA_905215245.1 uncultured bacterium
GCAGAAGCATTATTTAAATCTTGTTGCTGCTTGTTATAAGCACTAGTGAGCGCAGAAACAAAACGATTTAAACGATCCGATGCATAGCGCTGCTTATCTGCTTGATTTGGCGTGTAAATCACTCCATCACGACGCATTTGCTCGACAGAAACAGCTAACGCACTCGCATCTTGTGCAGTAACTTGTTCAACTTTATAACGGATCTCTGTATTGGCTTTATCATCTGCACGACCTGTTGGCGCCCAGTCACTGATTAATACTGCACCATTTAAAGTCGAATTTGTGCCTTCTTCTTTCAATAAACGCTCAATTTGTTTGAGGTTATAAAGTTCCGCTTGTGCATCCGTATAAACAATCAATGCACGTTCGCCATCAAATTGTGTTAAAGAGTTTTTGATAATCGCTAATGGGGTTGAAGGCGGACGAATGTCTACGCGTTCTTTTTTCGCATTAAGCTGAGGAAGTTCATAAGTCGGATCAGCTTGCGGTAATGTTACACCACCACTTGCTAAAGGAGAAAAGCTCGGTATTTCACGATCAGAATTTTGATAAGTGTCATTAGCCGTCTGCATTTTTTCTACGCTGTTTGAACACGCCGATAACAATGCTGCCAAGGCTAAACTCAGTACGATTTTTTTCATTCCTTAAATCCTTTCAATAAAAAATAATTAGAATAATGTCCGCTCTTTGACAAATAAAAGAGCTGAAAGTTTAAAGGGCTGTAAAAACAACCCTTTAATTCATTAAATCAAGCCAGCAACTTTTAATGCTTCTTCTACTTTGACTTGCGCACCTTCGCTTAACACGGTAAGTGGTAAACGTAAGTGTGGAGTCTTAATTAAACCTAAACGATATGCAGCCCATTTTACTGGAATTGGGTTTGATTCAATAAATAAATCTTGGTGTAAACGCATTAAGCGGGCATTAATTTCTTCCGCTTTTGCGAAATTACCCGCTAAAGCATAACGACACATCGCGGCCATATCTTTTGCTGCAAGGTTATTGGTCACAGAAATGACACCTTCTGCACCTAATTTCATCGCTTCTAGCCCTGTGGCATCATCCCCACTTAATACAATGAAATCTTTACCAGCTAATTCTTTAATCGCAGTGATGCGAGTTAAGTCACCAGTTGCTTCCTTAATCCCTACAATATTCTCAATTTGCGACAAACGTGCCACGGTTTCAGGTTTCATATCACTACCGGTACGACCTGGTACATTATAAAGAAGTTGTGGTAAATCCGTGCATTCTGCAATGGCTTTAAAATGCTGGAACATGCCTTCTTGAGTTGGTTTATTGTAGTAAGGTACAACAGATAAGCAACCCGCGACTCCGCTATCACGTAATAATTTTGTCATCACAATGGCTTCACTGGTTGCATTTGCTCCCGTACCTGCTATGACTGGAATACGTCCCTTCGCTAATTCAACCGTTTTTTCTATCACCTTCACATTTTCATCAATACTCAAGGTAGCAGATTCTCCCGTTGTTCCAACTGAAACAATCGCATCTGTGCCAGCATTTATATGAAACTCAACAAGCTTTTCTAGCGTTTCAAAATCAATGTGTCCATGATTATCCATTGGTGTCACTAAGGCAACAATACTGCCCGAAAATAAAGGATTTCGCATAGTCATAAGCACTCCATTTATATCTATTCTACTTTTTAATCATAATATTTGAAAATACCTAGTTATAATGGCTAAAATAACCCAAATTTACAAATTATTTTTGACATTTTTAAGGATTTTTTATGAAAACATTACAAGCAGGTGACTTAGCACCCCAATTCTCACTTTTAAACCAAGACAATCAACTTATTTCATTAAGTGATTTTAAAGGTAAAAAAGTACTTGTGTATTTTTATCCAAAAGCCTTAACACCAGGTTGTACAACTCAAGCCTGTGGTTTGCGTGATGCTAAAAGTGAGTTAGAAAAATTAGGTGTAGTTATTTTAGGCATCAGTACAGATGCACCCAAAAAACTCGCTCAATTTGTAGAGAAAAAAGCACTCAATTTCACCTTACTTTCTGATGAAGATCACCAGGTTGCAGAACAATTTGGCGTATGGGGAGAAAAGAAATTCATGGGCCGTGTTTATGATGGTATTCATCGCATTACCTTTCTCATTGATGAACAAGGTAAAATTCTGCACGTTTTTGATAAATTCAAAACAGGTGAACATCATCAAGTCGTCTTAAATTACCTACAATCCCTTTAAAACACCGCTCCAAACAACCGCACTTTGCTGATTTATCTCAAAGTGCGGTCAAAAAAATAGCCATTTTTCTAATTTATATTTACGCTCTATTTTTCATTTGATAAAATCCCAATCTAATTGAAATTCATTATCAATTAATTTTGTATTCTTTATTACATATAAAAGGACTATCAGATGCCAAAGCTTTTTGAGTTTTTACAACAATATAGTGATTACATTATTATTGGTCTTTTACTTCTTATGAGCGTAATCATGCTTGCTACCGTGATTGAACGTTTTATCTTTTTAAGCCGTATCAATGTCGCTAAATATTCCAATATCCATTCACTTGAAATTGATTTAAATCGCAATATGACGACCATTTCAACCGTTGGCGCAAACGCTCCTTATGTCGGTCTATTAGGAACAGTCATTGGTATTTTATTAACCTTCTATCAAATTGGCCAAGCTGGCGGTGACGTAGATGCTGGTGCAATCATGATGCACCTCTCTCTTGCATTAAAAGCAACCGCACTAGGTATTTTAGTCGCTATTCCATCTATGATGTTCTATAACGGCTTAGGTCGTAAAGTAGAAGTTAACTTATTGAAATGGAAAGTATTAAACACTCAAAAAGATAAGGAATAATCGTGAAAAAATTTGATGAAATCAACATTATTCCTTTCATCGACATTATGTTGGTGCTATTAGCGATAGTGTTGATCACCGCATCCTTTATTTCTCAAGGGAAAATTCAAGTTAATGTACCCAAAGCCAGTTCAACGGTTGCATTCAAATCAGATGAATTAGCTAAATTATTGACCGTGACGGCAGATAAACAACTTTATTTTAATGACAAACCAATCTCACAAGAAGCGCTTGAAAAAGAGATCGCAGGTTGGAATAAAGATCAGAAAGTCACATTAAAAATTGATGCAGATGCCTCTTTCCAAGATTTCGTGACGATTACTGATATGTTATCGAAAAACGAAATTAAAAATGTCGCTATTGTTTCGATGAAAGATAAAGGCGTTTCAAGCAAAAATACGCCAGCAGTGGGAGGCGTCGGAGTAGGGCATAAACAATGAACAGCCAACAAGCTAAACGATCACTATTAGGCTTGCTTATTTCTCTATTAATTCATGGTACTATTGTAGTCGCATTGCTTTGGAACTGGCATAAGCCAAGTGAAGCTGCAAGTAATGCGGGAGATGAAATATCTACAACGATTTCGATGGAAATGATTCAAGGAATGCGAGTGGAAGAACCTACTCCAGAACCGGAACCTGAACCTCAACAGGCAGAATCAGAACCTGAAAAACAGGAAGTCGTCTCGGATCCAACAAAGAAACCAGAACCTGAGAAGAAAAAAGAACCTGAGAAAAAGCCAGAAAAACCAATAGAAAAACCGAAACCAAAACCGAAAGAGAAGCCAAAGGAAAAACCTAAAAATGAGGTAAAAGCAGAGAAAGCGGTAGAAATGCCGAAGAATTTACCGATTGGCGATAAGAATATTAATTCAACGGCTACGGCAAATTCTAAAGCAACGACTACAGGTCAACCTGGTACAAATGGCGTTCAAGGTGGCTCAGGTACCAATACGGATGAGCTAAATGCTTATCGTGCAGCTATTCGACGTGAAATTGAACGGCACAAGCGCTACCCTGCTCGAGCGAAGATGATGCGTAAACAAGGTGTTGTGAGCGTGAGTTTTAGCGTTAGTTCAGATGGTTCGTTGTCAGGAGAACGTGTGACTAACTCCTCTGGCGATGAAAGCCTAGATAATGCAGCACTTGAGGCTGTGAGAAGTGCGAGACCAGTTGGTCCAAAACCCGCAGGATTTGCCTCTTCAGTCAGTGTACCAATTAGCTTCACCATTCAATAGGTAAATAAAAAGGCGAACAATAATGTTCGCCTTTCTTTTTGCTAAGCTTAATTAGCCCATACCGTATTTTTTCAATTTCTTACGCAATGTACCACGGTTAATGCCTAGCATGTTCGCTGCACGGGTTTGGTTACCGCGGGTGTATTGCATAATCATATCTAACATCGGGTGTTCAACTTCCGCTAATACTAATTCGTAAAGATCATTCACATCTTGACCATCTAATTGTGATAAGTAATTGCGTAAAGCTTGTTTTACAGAATCACGTAATGGTTTGTTTGTTACCTGTGATTGAGAGTTTAAAACTGAAACGGTTAACGCTTCAGACGGACTACGTTGTTGTTCTAACATTTTTCTTTATCCAAAATTGAATTTAAAAAATCTTCCAGCACAATTAACTGCTCTTTCGGTTCATTAATTGCGTTAAAAGTCTGTCTAAAAACGGAATCGGGTTGAATTCCCTGTAAATACCAAGCCACGTGTTTGCGGGCTATTCGATAGCCTTTTTGCTCACCATAGAACTGATGAAGCTCCTGAATATGACGCAAAATATGACCGCACTTTTCACGCAAACTTGGAGTTTGAATTATCGAATCATGTTCCACTAAGGCCTCGACGGCTTGAAAAAGCCATGGGTTGCCTAGTGTGGCACGACCGATCATTATTGCATCGGCACCTGTGTACTCAAGTACCTTTTTCGCTTTCGAGGCAGAATCAATATCACCATTCGCAATAACAGGAATTGAAATTGATTGTTTGACTGCTCGAATATTGTCGTATTCCGCTTCCCCTTCAAATAAGCATTCTTTCGTCCGCCCGTGAATGGTTAAAGCTTGAATACCAGATTGTTCTGCAATTTTGCCGATTTGCACACAGTTTCGATTTGCTTTATCCCAACCTGTGCGAATTTTTAACGTCACAGGCACATCAACGGCATTCACGACTTCTTTTAAAATTTTTTCCACTAAATCGGGAAATTGAAGAAGTGCAGAACCCGCTAGCTTTCGATTTACTTTCTTTGCGGGACAGCCCATATTGATGTCGATAATTTCAGCACCATAGGCTACATTAATTGCTGCAGCTTGGGCCATTTCTAAAGGATCAGAGCCTGCGATTTGCACCGCATTTAATCCTAGCTCTTCACTATGTGCTAAACGAAGTTTCGATTTCTCTGTATGCCAAACTTGTGGATTAGTGGACATCATCTCTGAAAACGTTAATCCCGCACCGTAATGGGCACATAAACGTCGAAAAGGTTGATCCGTGATACCTGCCATGGGTGCCAATAAAATACGATTTTTTAATTCATAAGAACCAATTCGCATTTTATGTTATCCCCAATTACAAGTCCTAATCTCTAGCAAGTCAGGCAACTGCAGTCACCGACAAGGGGTGCTATATTACGCATTTTTCTTTTTTTTGCAAAGGGGAATTTGTTCAAAAAATGCACTTTTTTTAATTGACAAAAAGAAATTAAGCCGATTTTAATTTACCTGTAATACGGCACCATTCCTCTTTCACTGCAACAGGATCTAAATCAAATGATTGTGTATAAGCATCACATACCGATTGTGCTTGTGTTTCTAAAATGCCAGATAGTCCTAGATCCCCGCCCTCTTTCACTAATTGAGAAATAATCGGGTAAAGTTCTTTTAATGGACCCGCAAGAATATTCGCTACAACGACATCGGCTTTTAAATCTGCAGGTTTATCATCGGATAAGAAAAGCTGAAGACGCTCTGCCACCCCATTCTGTTCCGCATTATTACGACTGGCGAGAATCGCTTGTGGATCGATATCAATACCGATTGCATTTTTTGCACCTAATTTAAGAGCAGCAATGGCAAGAATTCCGGAGCCACAGCCAAAATCGATGACGGTTTTGCCGGTTAAATCCAAACCATCTAACCACTCTAAACAAAGTGCGGTTGTCGGGTGGGTACCTGTCCCAAAAGCTAAACCTGGATCAAGCATCACATTCACCGCATTTTGATCCGGCACTTCGCGCCAGCTTGGACAAATCCATAAACGCTTGCCAAATTGCATTGGGTGGAAATTATCCATCCATTCACGTTCCCAATCTTTATCCTCGATTTGCTCGATTTTGTAAGCGGTATTTTCATCTAAATGATGGGCTTGTTTAAGCAAACTCACAATTTCATTCATATCGGTTTCTGCATCAAATAATGCAATCACATCCGTATTTCCCCACAAACGTGTTTCGCCCGGAAGGGGCTCAAAAATCGGCGTATCTTGACTATCCATAAATGTCACC
>CAJMPC010000103.1:0-6354 GCA_905215245.1 uncultured bacterium
GGGATAATTATTTGTGGGTAATTTAGGATTTAGACAGACTTACTGTCTGTCTAAATATTGATAGAAAAGTTAAACAGGCAATTTCATTTCTCGTACACGCATGGTTAATCCATCGATTAACAATAAGCGTCCACATAAATTTGAACCGATTTTTAACCGCACTTTGATGGCTTCTAAGGCTTGAATAGAACCAACAACACCCACAATTGGCGCTAGTACGCCTGCTTCTACACAACTTAAAACATTTTGCCCAAAGAGCTGGCTAAGCTGGCGATAGGTTGGGGTATTGGGTTCATAAGTAAAGACGGAAACCTGTCCTTCTAAACGGATCGCAGCACCAGAAACAAGCGGGATCTTCGCTTGTTCGCAGCCACGATCTAACATATTACGAATATCCACGTTATCGGTACAATCTAATATCACATCAAAGTGCGGTATGATTTCCGCGAGTTTTTCTTCGGAAAGTTGTGCATTGATGGTTTCAATTTCGACATGAGGATTAATCTGTTGTAACGCAATTTTTGCCGATTCCACTTTAGGCATATTTAATCGGCTATCGGTATGTAATACCTGACGTTGTAAATTGGAAAGCGATACGGTGTCGAAATCTAACAAGGTTAAATGACCCACGCCAGCAGCTGCAAGATATTGGCTTGCCGCACAGCCTAAACCGCCCAGACCGACAATTAACATGCGGCTGTCTTTGAGTTTTTCTTGTCCGTCAAAATCAACCGCTTTTAAGATGATTTGGCGGTTATAACGCAGTTCTTCTTCGTAGCTTAATTCAGCCATTATTGCCCCAATAGGTGATTAAACGGTTCAATGGTGACGATTTCGCCTGCAGTCACATTGCCGCGATCTTTTTCGAGGCGAATAAAACAGTTACTTTTCACAAAAGAACTGAATAAATGTGAGCCTTGGAAACCAACAGGGTGCACTTCAAGTTGACCATTTTCATTAATTTGATAGAAACCACGTTGGAAATCTAAACGTCCTGGTGATTTTTTCAAATTAGTTTGGGCAATCGCTTGAAAGTGCGGTTGTTTTTTCGGGTGTTTTTTACCGCTTAATTTGGCAATAGCCGGTTGAACTAATTGATAGAATGTCACTAATGCAGAAACTGGATTGCCAGGTAAACCGCAGAACCAAGCATTTTCTAATTTACCGAAAGCAAATGGCTTGCCGGGTTTCATTGCGATTTTCCAGAAGTTCACTTGACCGACTTTTTCTAAAACAGTTTTAGTGAAGTCAGCTTCACCCACCGAAACGCCACCGCTTGTGATGACAAGATCTGCTTGAGCTTGTGCTTTCACAAAAGCCGCTTCAAATTCTGCTTGGTTATCTGGCAGAATACCGAAATCAAGTACGTCACAATTTAATTTTTCTAGCATTAATTTCACGGTGAAACGGTTGGTATCGTAAATTTGTCCCGCTTGTAACGGTTGGCCGACAGGGACTAATTCATCACCGGTTGAAAGCACGGCCACTTTTAATCGTGGGTAAGCTTTAACTTCAGCGATGCCTAATGAAGCAAGTAAAGGTAAAGATACGGCATTTAACTCATCGCCTTGATGTAATACCACATCACCTTTTTTCACATCCTCACCGATGCGGCGAATATTCTGATTGGCTTTAGGTAAGGCAGAAAAGGTAACAGAACCATCTTCATTGACGGTGACCTCTTCTTGCATAACTACTGCATCGGCACCTTCAGGAATCATCGCTCCCGTCATAATTCTGACCACACTTTGTGCTACCCATTCCCCTTGAAACGGATTACCCGCAAAGGATTTTCCTGCGACAGAAAGCGTCATGGATTGCTGTAAATCGGCTAAACGAACCGCATAGCCATCCATCGCAGAGTTATCAAAAGACGGTACGTTAATCGGAGAAATCACATCTTCCGCACAGACACGATCAGCGGCTTCAGTTAAAGCCAGTGTTTCAGTTTTTGTTGGGAAGGGAAGTTGGTTGAGCATTTGCGCCAAGGCATCTTCAAGTGGCAACATAATTAATCCTTTGGGTTAATCAGAATAAAAGTGGATATATTGTAGCCCGAAATACAATATGAAGGAAATTAATAAATTAGGGTGATTTTTCGCATTTTACGAATAATTCATCTTTTGCTAAAATGTCGCATTATTTTTTTATAAATGGAAAGTGAATGAACGCGATTTCACCTGATGCGGAAAATGTCCGCCGCGCCTTGGTAGCCAAAGGCATCGAAACCCCAATGATTGATCCGACTCAATGTAAAGATGAGCGCCGCGCGGCGATTGCTTCGCATATGCGTGAAGTGATGAAATTGATTGGGTTAGATCTACATGATGATAGCCTAGAAGAAACGCCAAATCGCTTAGCCAAAATGTTTATTGATGAAATTTTCAGTGGAATGGACTACGCCAATTTCCCGAAAATGACGAAAATCAAAAACCAAATGAAAGTGAGCGAAATGGTGCAAGTGAATGACATCACGTTGACCAGTACTTGTGAACATCATTTTGTGACGATTGATGGTAATGTTGCCGTCGCTTATTATCCAAAAGATTGGGTAATTGGCTTGTCTAAAATCAATCGCATTGTGGCGTTTTTTGCGCAACGTCCACAAGTACAAGAGCGTTTAACTGAACAGCTTTTAACGGCATTTCAAACCATTTTAGAAACCGATGATGTGGCAGTTTATGTGAAAGCGACACATTTCTGTGTGAAAGCTCGCGGAGTAAAAGATACCCATAGTTATACTGTGACATCAGCCTATGGCGGAGTCTTTTTAGAAGATCGTGAAACCCGCAAAGAATTTTTATCTTCGATTCAGAAATAATGAAAAAAGCACCGAGCATTCGGTGCTTTTTGTTTAAGATTTAGTTTCTAACACTTAACTTCTCAAATTCATCGAAGAATGTTGGGAACGTTTTAGCCGTACACTTCGGATCTAAAATCGTGACGGGGGTATCCGACAATGCAATTAGAGCAAAGCACATTGCCATACGATGATCGTTATAGGTCTCAATTTCGGCATGTTTAAATTGAGAAAGGGCAAGCGGTTGAATTCGAATAAAATCTTCACCTTCTTCAACCTCTGCACCGACTTTTCGTAACTCGGCAGCCATAGCTGAAAGGCGATCGGTCTCTTTCACACGCCAGTTATAAATATTGCGAATAACGGTTTCACCCTTTGCAAATAAGGCAGTTGTGGCAATCGTCATGGCTGCATCAGGAATGTGGTTCATATCCATATCAATGCCATGGAGCTCAGCTTGTTCTGCCTGAATAAAATCTTCACCCCAAGTGATTTTTGCACCCATTTTTTCTAGCACGTCGGCAAATAGGCGATCGCCTTGAATGGAATGCTTACCAATTCCTGTCACTTTTACATTGCCTTTAATCGCGGCGGCGGCAAGGAAATAAGAGGCAGATGAAGCATCACCTTCCACCATATATTTGCCAGGTGAGACATAGGATTGGTTACCTTTCACCTTAAACACTTGATAATGTTGATTTTCAACCGAAACACCAAAATCTTTCATCATCGCGAGGGTGATATCAATATAAGGTTTTGAAACTAAATCACCCACAATATGGATATCTAAATCGTCTTCAGCAAGAGGCGCAGCCATTAAAAGTGCGGTCAAAAATTGAGAAGAAATTGAACCGTCAATTTTAACCATGCCACCTTTAATCCCTTGATTGCGAATCGCAATTGGTGGGTAGCCGTCATTTTCTAAATAACGAACATTAGCCCCCGCTTGAAGAAGTGCATCAACCAAATGTTTGATTGGGCGTTCTTTCATACGAGGTTCACCGGTCAAAATGACTTCGCCTTCAGTGTTACCTTTTAAACAAAGCGCAGCCGTTAAAGGGCGCATGGCTGTGCCAGCATTACCGAGAAACAGTGACAAGCCATTTTCAACCTGAAATGCGCCACCTAAGCCTTCAACTTCACAGCAAGTTTTGTCTTCAGAAAGTTGGTAATTTACACCTAAAGCTTTAAGGGCGTTTAGCATATGACGAATGTCATCACTGTCTAACAAGTTAGTGACCGTTGTGGTGCCTTTAGCTAATGCGGCTAATAATAATGCACGGTTTGATAAACTTTTCGAGCCAGGTAAGTTGATCTCACCTTCAATACGAGAAATTGGCTCTAAAGTGATTGCTTTCATTACAAGACCACCGTTTTATTTTTATACACAAAAATACGATCATGTAAGGCAAGATCAAGCGCACGGCTTAATACTGTTTTTTCCACATCACGGCCTGCACGCATCATGGCATCGGCAGAGTAGGTGTGGTCTACGTTAATCACGTTTTGCATGATGATCGGACCTTGATCTAATTCATTATTAATAAAGTGGGCCGTTGCACCAATAATTTTTACGCCACGTTCATAGGCTTGTTGATAAGGTTTTGCCCCAATAAATGCGGGTAAGAATGAATGGTGAATATTAATCACACGATTTGGATAACGAGCGACGAATTCTGGATTTAATACACGCATATATTTAGCTAAAACAATATAATCAGGTGCATATTCATCAATTTTTTCAGCGAGTAATTTATCGTGTTCCACACGAGTGAGACCTTCATGACTGACACAATGGAATGGAATATCAAAGCGTTCAACTAATTCGCGTAAATTATCGTGATTTCCAATTACTGCCGCAATTTCTACGTCTAACGCACCGTAATAATTTTTCATTAAAATATCACCTAAACAGTGCGCTTCTTTGGTCACTAAAATTACGATACGTTTACGTTTAGCGCTGATTAGGCGGCAATTTGTCCCCGCCGGCAAACTATAATTTAAGTCAGCTAATAAGGTTTCTTCGTTAAAAATGCCTTCCAATTCGGTACGCATAAAGAAATGCTTCGTTTCAAAATCAACGAACTCATTATTATGAAGGATATTTAATTGATGTTTGTAACAAATATTGGTGATTTTGGCGATTAAGCCTTTATCATCAGGACAGTCGGTTAGTAATATTTTCTTTTCTAACATAATGAATATTTTGCAAGATAAATAAAAAAAGAGAACCCATAAAAATGGGTTCTATATAGTTGATAATGAAATTAGATTTCGAAAGAAGCTAAAGAGGCACCTTTATCTAAGGCCTTTTGAATCACACGAGGTGTACGGCCTTGACCAGTCCATGTTCTTTCTTGACCAGTTTCATCAGTATATTTGTATTTTGCTGGGCGAGGTTCACGTTTTTTACGAATTGAAGAAGGGGCAATTCCAATAATTGCCGTTAATTCTTCTGCAGTGATACCTTCTTGTTTAATTAATTCTTTATATTTTGCAATACGCGCACGACGCTCTTGTTCCGCTTGTTCAATTTCAGCTGCTTGAGCACGTTTTTCTTCAACAGCAGCTTGTAATTTTAAAAGTGAGCTTTCGGCTTGTTCTAATGTTAAATCGCGTACAGCAGCGCGTAAACTACGAAGGTTCGTTAAACCTTTTGTTAATTCGTTCATCATTACCCCTTTATATGTGTGAATGCTTAATTATTTTAAGGAAGACAATAATAACGAAAATAATATATTTGGTAAATATTAATTCGCCTAAATTAAAGAATTAATTGGTCTGATCTCATCATACTCCATATTATGGAGTGACCTGTTTTCTATACTCTTGCAATCATGTTATTGCAAACGTTTGCTTACAAAACAACTTAACAAAGTCTTGACAACCTCATTAGAAACTTTAAATTAAAAAATAGATTTAGGGGAAAGTATAAGATTTTATTGGTAATTTCATTCATTTTAATGTAATCTCTCACCATCCTATACAACAGTAGAGGTGCGGTCATTATAAGTATTTTCCTGGAGTGGATAGCGTTGAAGGGAAAGGAAAGGAATGATTGCCGAAATCGAATAGGCGTCATCTTATTCGGTTGGTCACGTATTCGAAAGGAACGTGACTGTCATAGTTTTTGTGTATTAACTATGGAGCGCTACGGTTCGGTCTGGTCATAATTGTGTCTTTTCTTGCCGTTGTCTCCATTAAATTATTAGGTATAACTTAATGGAACTAGTCGATTATTCTTCATCTATTTATTCAATTATACCCGCATTACTTGCAATTGTTTTAGCGATTGCAACTCGCCGGGTCTTGGTGTCCCTAAGTGCAGGGATTATTGTCGGTGCGTTAATGTTGGTTGATTTCAACCCTTTGAATGCGCTCATTTATTTAAAAGATAATGTTGTTGCATTAGTTTATAGTAGCCAAGAAGGCATGAATTCAAATATGAATATTGTGTTTTTCTTAGTATTACTAGGGGTATTAACTTCGCTTTTAACCGTTTCTGGTAGTAACCGTGCTTTTGCCGAATGGGCGCAAAGCAAAATTAAAGATCG
>CAJMPC010000104.1:0-6343 GCA_905215245.1 uncultured bacterium
AAACGTCTGTTCATTAATAGAATGCAACAGAATAAAAGATTATACAAGTTCATAATTTTCAGGTTTTAAATGAATTAAATTAATAAACAAAAAGACCGCACTTTAAGATTTCTAAAAGTGCGGTCTTTTTTGTATGAGGCTTTATAGTGTTATAAGGCAGTGACGAAAGTAATCAAGCCTAGAATCACACCTGGTGCATTAGCTAATGAAATAGGCAAATCACGTTTTTCTTTTAACAAACCATAAGCCACCCATAAACTACAGTTGATCATCGTGGCAAAAGGTTGTAACCAACCACCTTTTTGACCCGATAAATTTAGACCAATTTGTTGTAAGTAAGACACATACATACAAACAGAAGTAAATGTTGCGACATAGCCTAAAATGGTAATAAAACGTTGGTTTGTCATTTGCTCTCCTAAGTTTAACAGAATAATCCGAAACCAGATTATTAACTAAAAATTGATAATATGTATAAATTATACACAATAATCAAATAAAAGTCAACAAATGGTGAGATAAAGCAAAGATTGTTTCATTTTAGTTAAGGATAAAATGCATTTTATTAAGAGGGAAATAAAGAGATTAGAGAAAAAAAAGACAAAAAAATAACCGCACTTTATCGAGTGCGGTTATATAGATTCTGAATAGTTTAATTAAGAGTGTTCAACACCAACCATTACAGAGGTCGCTTTGATAATCGCATATGCTTCTTTGCCAACTGCTAAACCTAATTCTTTTACTGCATCGATAGAGATGGTAGAAGAAATGATGTTACCGTTACCGATATCAATGTGTACGATTGCGTTCACAGAACCAGTTTCGATTGATTTTACAGTACCTTTAAGTTGGTTTCTTGCACTAATTTTCATTAAGCATTTCCTTATGTTTGAGTTAAAAAGAGTAGGTATTATATAGGTAAATATATAAGTTGAAAATACTACTTAATAGGTGATAAACCTTTTATGATTTGCTCGGCATTTTCTTTGCTTAACGTATAACCGTAATATTTTTTATAGAAGGCTTGCGTTTTTTCTACCATATTTAAGTCTTTAAATTGCTCTGGGTGGAAGAGTTGAGCTGCCCAAAGAACTTGTAAGGCTTCTTCGGCACTGTAGCGGTCCCATGGGAACGTGCCGGTTGGATTGGCATAAATACGATTATTTTTAACCGCACTTATTGATTGCCATGCTGGATCAGCTTTGATTTTTTCGATTGCGGCTTGCGCTTTATTGCCGCTGCTGCCAATGATGATGACATCTGGATTTGCTTGAATAATGCTTTCTACGGTGACGGTCACCATATTGGCTTCATCCGGTAACACGCTTTTACCGCTAGCTAATTTAATCTATTCGCCGATCATGGATTTTCCGCCGTCAATCATCAATAAGTCTGAGCCTTTAGTGATATGTAACACCGTAGGGCGCACTTCATCTTTGAGACCTTTAAGACGATTTTCCACAAATTGAATATTGTCTTCTAATTCTTTGATATAGCTTTCTGCAATTTCAGGTGCTTTATCACCTAAAACTTCAGCGGTAATCCGTACGGTTTTCTTCAAACCATCAAAAAACGGCGAAGTCTATTCTTATATCATGTGGTGCAAGGCTTGCTCCTTTCGATATTCAGGAGCTTAGAGACTTGATGAAGGAAGATGAACTTGAGCTTGACACTCTTGGCGATAGAAAGACAGTACTCTTTGTTATTATCTCTGATACAGATGATACTTTTAACTTTGTGGTATCTATTATGTATTCACAGCTATTTAATCTACTTTGTGATAAGGCAGATGATGAATACGGGGGAAGATTACCTGTTCATATAAGGTGCTTGCTTGACGAGTTTGCCAACATCGGCTTAATTCCAAAATTGAAGGAGTTAATAGCGACAATCCGAAGTAGAGAAATATCCGCAAGTATTATCTTGCAAGCACAATCTCAGCTAAAGGCAATTTATAAAGATAATGCAGATACTATTGTAGGTAACTGTGATAGTACCTTGTTTCTTGGTGGAAAGGAAAAGACCACACTTAAAGAACTATCTGAAACACTGGGTAAAGAAATCATAGACCTATATAACACATCGGAAACTAGATCCAATGCCAATAGTTATGGACTGAATTATCAAAAGACAGGAAAGGAGCTGATGAGTCAGGATGAGATAACGGTTATGGATGGCAGTAAGTGTATTTTTCAGCTTCGAGGTGTCAGACCGTTTTTGTCAGACAAATTCTGATATTAAAAAGCACAAGAATTACAAGCTCTTGGAAGACTATGATAAAAAGAATGTGTTTGATATTGAAGAATACATCAGAAGAAAAGGCAAAGTTAAGATGAATAGAAATACAGTAATTACAAGATTGTAATATTTTCTGTTATAGCTTTATGATTTTGTATAATAGAACAAATTTGAATTTGTGAGGACGCAAAAATGGTTTTTGAAAAAATTGATAAAAATAGTTGGAAACGAAATGAGTATTTTGAACATTACTTTACGAATATACCTTGCACATACAGCATAACCGTTAAAGTGGATATTACACAAATAAAGAAAAAGCGAATGAAGCTATATCCCGCAATGCTTTATTATCTTACAACGATTGTAAACCGCCATTCAGAGTTTAGAACGGCAATTAATCAGGAGGGTGAACTGGGAATATATGACGAGATGATACCCAGCTATACCATATTCCATGAGGACACAGAGACATTTTCCAGCCTTTGGACACCATACATACCAGATTTTGAAGCATTTTCTATGGCGTATGCGAATGATATGCAACGGTATGGAAGCAATTATGGAATGATAGGAAAACCAGATGTACCCGAAAATGTTTTTAATGTATCGATGATACCATGGTCAACCTTCGATGGCTTTAATCTGAATTTGCAGAAAGGATATGATTATTTGATTCCTATTTTTACGATGGGGAAATATTACAGAGATGATGAAAAAATCATACTTCCTCTCGCCATCCAAGTGCATCATGCAGTGTGTGATGGATTTCATATCTGCCGGTTTGTCAATGAACTGCAAGAATTGATAAATAATTAAATCCCAGTTTGTCGAACTGAATATAAGATAATTAAAGGCGATAGAAAAGCAACATCTATCGTCTTTTTTAATGCCTATTTTCAATTTATATTGCGATCAATAAATAGGAAAAACTCTCAGAGAAGCTAACTAGTATTTCAAATGCCGCTCACGAGGTAAACGAAGATTAAAAATAATGTTGTTTTGCACATCACTGACATTATTACCAATCAGACTTTGTACGACATTCTCAAGCGGAATCGCAAAGCGTCCCCAAGAGAGTGAACATAAAATGAGTCCAATAAGTAGGCAAAGTAAAAGGGGAAAGGTAAGAGAGGATTTCTTCATATACTTAAAATTCGTTGTTCTTATAAGTATATAACGATTATATTTTTTTTGTATATAGCGAAATTTGAGTAAAAAAATAACCGCACTTTATCGCGCGGTTACATTATTCTATAAGCATTTAGCCGGTTTTGGCAGACCAGCCAATTTAGTTGCTTGCTTAGCTGGTCCGTCAGGGAAGAGTTGTTGCAAATAGCGGCTATTACCTTTATCGGCACCTAATTTTTCTGACATGGCTTTTACCAGCATGCGAATCGCAGGGGAGGTGTTATATTCTTGATAGAAATCACGCACAAAATAAATCACTTCCCAGTGAGCGTCGGTCAATTCTACACCTTCTAGCTGAGCAATGTGTTTTGCCACCTCTTCATTCCAATCAGCAATATTAAGTAAATAGCCAGAGGTGTCGGTTTCAATTTGTTTTCCTTGTACGGTAATCATATTAATTCACTTCTTTAAAGCTGATCATTTCATTATCGGAATAATCAGATGCATCTTCATCATCAAATTTCATTGGTTCGATATGCTCTTCATCAAATGCGGTATCTCCTTCAATACCATCAAGTGCTTGACCGTGCTTAATACCTTTAAAATCGAAGAGTTTTGGATCACATAAGTGTGACAACGTAATGTTTTGCATCGCACTAAACATGGTTTCTAAGCGTCCAGGATATTGACGGTCCCAAGTATTCAGCATTTCTTTCACGACTTGACGTTGTAAATTAGGTTGAGAACCACATAAATTACAAGGAATAATTGGGAATTCTTTGGCTACGGCATATTTTTCAATATCTTTTTCTTTACAATAAGCCAATGGACGAATAACGATTTGCTTGCCGTCATCTGAAATTAATTTCGGTGGCATCGATTTTAGTTTCCCACCGTAGAACATATTCAGGAACAGGGTAGCCAACATATCATCACGATGGTGTCCAAGTGCAATTTTTGTTGCGCCAAGTTCAGTTGCTGTACGGTATAAAATACCACGGCGTAGGCGAGAGCAGAGAGAACACGTTGTTTTACCTTCTGGAATTTTCTCTTTTACGATGCCGTAAGTATTTTCTTCAACGATTTTATAATCCACACCGATACTTTGCAGATATTCAGGTAAAACATGCTCAGGAAAACCAGGCTGTTTTTGGTCTAAATTGACGGCAACAATATCAAATTTAATCGGTGCGCTTTGTTGTAAATTCAACAAAATATCAAGAAGTGTATAGCTGTCTTTACCACCAGAAAGACAAACCATCACTTTATCACCATCTTCAATCATGCCAAAATCAGCAATTGCATTGCCAACATTACGGCGAAGACGTTTTTGCAGTTTATTGAAATTATAAGTTTGTTTTTTATCTTGGTTTTGTTCTGTCATATTGATTACTTTAGCTAATAAAAAAGCCCTGAATCAACTTCAGAGCTTATAAATTCTGTGGTGCCTAGGGTCGGACTCGAACCGACACGGTTATTCACCGGCGGATTTTGAATCCGCTGCGTCTACCAATTTCGCCACCCAGGCATTTGGGTTGTTCTGAATTATACGTTTATCTTACTTCGTTGCAAGTAAAATTTCATTAAAAACGTGTGGTTGTTTTAAATTTCATCAACTTGTATTCAAAGATGAAAGGGAAGTTTAAAATAATTTGATACGTTGTCACAATTTATGAGTAAAATAAAAGCTTAGTATTTCTACTAAGCTTTATGATTATCTAATTAAGCGGTTTGACCAGCAAGGTTAGCTAAATCTTTATCGATTAAGAATAAGCCTTTGCCATCTTCGCCAAGAAGATTTAATTTGTCTAAAATACCGCTGAATAATTTCTCTTCTTCGTGTTGTTCTGCAACATACCATTGTAAGAAATTGAATGCAGAGTAGTCTTTTTCTTCAAAAGTTTTACCCACTAATTCATTGATTTTGCTTGTGATCAATTTTTCGTGTTCGTAAGTTAATTCAATGATTTCTTTTAATGATTTGTACTCATGCGCTGGTGCTTCAATTGCAGTGATTACCGCTAATGCACCAGTTTCATTTAAATAAGTGAATAATTTACGCATGTGTTGCATTTCTTCTGCAGCGTGTTCTGATAAGAATTTAGCTGCACCTTCAAAACCATTTTGTTCGCACCATGCACTCATTTGTAAGTAAAGGTTTGAAGAGTAGAACTCAAGGTTCATTTGATCATTTAATAATTTGATTACGTTTGCTGATAACATTTTGTATTCTCCTTCTAAAATTATAATGTTGCTAAATCACGATCGATAAAGTAAAGCGAACGACCGTCTTCACCCAACAAGTTAAATTTATCAATAATGCTATTGAATAATTTTTCTTCTTCGTGTTGTTCTGCAACGTACCATTGTAAGAAGTTAAAAGTAGAATAGTCCTTGTTTGCAAAAGTCACTTCAACTAATTCATTAATTTTAGAAGTAACGAGTTTTTCATGTTCAAGTGTAGTTTCAAATACTTCTTTAAGTGATTTATAGTCATTCTTAGGTGCATCAATTTTACCTAAAAGTGGCATACCACTTGTTTCACTCACATATTTGAATAATTTTTGCATGTGTTCTAATTCTTCATCAGCATGACGAAGTAAAAATGCTGCAGCACCTTCGTAACCGTGTTTGCTACACCAAGAACTCATTTGTAAATAAACATTAGAAGAGTAGAACTCTAAATTGATTTGTTCATTTAACTTATCTGCGATTGCTTTATTAAGCATAACCAACTCCTTTCCTTATTAAGTAGAGATTAAAAATAAAAACAAGACTGCTTAACTTGTCATCGGTGTGCATTCTAATCTCACAAATGAGAATGGTCAAGTATTTTTTTTAAATTATTTTTATAAGTCACTAATAATAAAAGAAAAATCAATGTTAATTATTCTCATTTAGGTGATATATGTAAAATAAATTCTCATTATCAGATCAAAAATGATGAAATCTGGTGAATTGATGTACGCAATTGTAT
>CAJMPC010000105.1:0-6326 GCA_905215245.1 uncultured bacterium
TGCTATTGGCAGGTGTCAGTACCTCAGTAGTACAGGTTGCCTATGCCCAAAATTCCTCTATTGATACCGAACGAGAAAATATCATCATTTTCTCTCGTCAAGGAGAGGCTCAATTAAATCAAGCGATTCCAAAACTTGAGGCCTTATTTAAGAGGACAAACGATATTAAAGTGCGCGATGATTTAATTACACTCTATCTGAGGACGAATCAATCCGCTAAAGCACTTTCACTTTGCGAAAGCTGCGCACCAGCGCAATTTTCCCAAAATGAACTCGAAAATTTAGGCAAAGCCGCTCGAAATGAAAAACAATACGATCGTGCCGTTGCATTCTATTCCCAATTGCAAAAGCAATACCCTGATAATCCAAATGGCTGGCTTGGTGGCGCATTAGCTTTCACAGAAACCAAAAACTACAATGCGGCAAAAAATGCACTGAGTGTTTATAAAAAACGTTTTGGACAAGATAATGCCTATCTTGATGCTGAGAGTTATTTGCTTGATTTCACTGAACCCGATATGGCTAAACTTGGCCGTTGGCAACGTCAGTTAGAACAAAATCCGAAAAATATCACCTTAATGAGAGAGTTGTATCGTTTAGCATCAAAATACAACCTTCTGCCATTACAAGAGAAACTACAAAAAGCCTATCCTGATCAATTCAATCAAAAAGACATGATGTGGTTTGAGCATGGTAAGACGATTACCTCCTCAAAAAATGCGACAACGCCTGCACAGCAAGAAAAATCATTTGAAGAATTGACCGCACTTTTGGCTAAAATTAACCCTGAACATCCTTTGTATCAACAAGCATTGCAAGATCATTTTGTGATGGGTGTCCGATTGAATAAATTTGATGAAATAGAGGATGACTTCAATACATTACAGGCTCAACCTAATGTGCCCGCGTATTTAGAAGAAGCCTTTGGTGATTATTGGGCAGCAAAAGGCTCACCACACAAAGCATTAGCGATTTATCAAGCAATTGAACAACAAGCCTTAAACAATAAACTCGCTGTGAGCGATGGTTTACTTCATAAACTCTCTCTCACTGCAAGCGATGCGGGCAAATTTGAATTGGCTCAACAATATTTAGAGCGTATGAATTCAAATATTTATATCAATGACTATACCCGAACATCAAAAATTCTGAATCCAGGCTACGATTCTCGCTATTTTGGTTTGGCACGTTTAGCTTTATGGCGTGGTAACAGCAAATTAGCTCAGCAACTTATTGATGATCGTCTATTTAACAAAACGCCTGGTGACCCATGGGTTATGTTGCAAAAAGCGGAACTTGAGCGAAATCGTGGCAACTATGATGATGCCAAATTATGGGCGGAAAAAGCCGGTTATTTTTTGAGTAAAAATGATCAGCAAGAAGCTCATAATAACCTGGCTGAAACCGCCTTAAGTCAAAATGATTTACCAACAGTTTCAAAAACAATTGATGCAATGAATGAAGAACAACGTCAGTCAGCACAATCCCTCATAAACCATTACGAACAAGCACGTTCTGGCAAAATTGTAGGAAGTATCGGCTTACAGCATCGTACCTCACCAATCAGTTATAGCAATGAAAGTAGCCAAGATTATGCGATTTACACACCGAAAACAGCAAATGGTCACGATCTCTACGTTCATTATTTAGAAACTCGCTCTCCTTATGACAAAGAAAGCCTTATTTCTCGCCGAATTGGTGTAGGAACAGAGCTCAATTTCTATCCACTCCAAGTAAAAATGGAAAGCGGGAAAGGCATTAAGCTTAATGATAAAGCCTATTTCTCTACAGAGGCAAATTATACGCTCAACCAACATTGGTCATTTAATTTAGACGCTAATATTAATGGTAGTGGCACACCGGTTAAAGCCATCAATAAAGGTGTGTATACCAAAGATATTGGTTTCTCTACTACATATTCCTATTCCGATATTTTCCAAGCTGGGCTAGGTGGTGGCGTCATGAAATTTGATGACGGCAACTTAAGAAAAGAAGCCAATTTCTGGTTGAATCTCAATACATTTAAACATGACCGTTGGGCGCTAACCAACAATTTCAGAGTCGATTACAGCAAAAATAAAACCATTGATTCTGCTGAATATTACAACCCAGCAAAAGCGACAAGCTTGGAATTCGGTGCGGATTTAAGTTACTACCAACCACTTAATTATGGCTTAGTCTTAAATCATCACCTGAAAGCCAGTGTGGGTGCTTATAAACAGGCAGAACTCAGTCGAGAAAAAATGTGGTCGATAAGTTACGGACACCAATGGCGTGTTGGTAAAAAATTTGGCGTGTCTTATGAAATTGGTCGTAAAAAGAATATTTACGACGGCAGTGCTGAATTCAACAATTTCGGAAATTTAAACTTCTCTATTTATTATTAAATACTTAAGCGGTATAACTTTATGAGATCTCTAAAACATTTTGCAAAAATCATTATTTGCACGCTTTCCCTTTTTTCGGCTTTTGTCTTTGCGCAAGATCGTTATGGCGTATTAGCTTATCACTCTGTTGTAGATGAAAGTGCGGCTGAAAATCAAAAACATTATTTTCCTCAAACGATTTCAGCCCAAACCTTAATTAAACATTTTAATTGGCTAAAAGAAAACGGATACAACGTGATCAGTTGGCAGCAAGTTATCGATGCTGAAAATGGTAAAGGCACATTACCTGATAATGCGGTATTGCTAAGCTTCGATGATGGCTATGAAACCATGTATAACGTGGTCTTTCCTCTATTAAAGGCCTATAACTACCCTGCTGTTTTTGCGCCAGTGACAGGCTGGTTGGATACGCCGGCAGATCAAAAAATCGCTTATGCCGATAAAATGTTAGATCGTTCCGTTTTTGCCACTTGGTCGCAAGTCAAAGAAATGGAACAAAGTGGGCTCGTTGAAGTAGCCTCACATACTCATAATCTTCATAACGGTATAAATGCCAACCCATCTGGTGGTCAATTACCCTCAGTGATTGCACCTGAATATAAAAACGGAAAATATGACACTGAAGATGCCTACAAAAACAGATTGAAATCTGATTTCACTCGTTCTGTTCAAACGTTAGTCAATCATATCGGTAAGAAACCACGTGTCATGGTGTGGCCTTATGGACAATTTAATGATGTTGCTGTGCAACTTGCACAACAAGCAGGAATGCCACACTATTTCTCATTAGGTGAAAAAATCATCAATAAAGTGGGCGATAAACATATTGGACGCTTATTACTTAATGCAGAAACCGATCTAAATACCGTTAAAAACTATCTTGATGGCATTGATGAAAGCAAACAAATTCAACGAGTACTGCATGTCGATTTAGATTATGTCTATGATGCGGATAAAGCTCAGCAAGCCAAAAACCTTGATAAGTTAATCGACCGCATCTATCGCTATGGTGTGACGACAGTTTATCTTCAAGCATTCTCTGATCCCGATGGGGATGGTGTAGCGGATGCCTTGTATTTTCCAAATAAATACCTTCCCGTACGAGATGATATTTTTGGCCGAATTGCCTGGCAATTGCAAACGCGCGCTGGCGTACAAGTCTACGCTTGGATGCCTATACTCGCCTTTGATTTACGAAAAGGCGTAAAAGAGGCGGAATATGTCATTGATAGCCGCACGGGCAAGCCTTCAACAAAGGCTTATTTACGCCTTTCACCTTATAACAAACAGAATGTTGAAATCATTAAATCCATTTATAACGATTTGTCATTCTATGCCAAATTTAATGGCATTTTATTCCACGATGACGCGTTCCTAACCGATTTTGAGGGCGCAGAAGGTGATCATGCTGAAGGTATGGTTAGCCCGCAAGCAAAACAAAAAACACAAGATTTAATCCAATTAACCCATCAACTCACCGATGCGTTAAAACCTTATTTCTTGCGTGGTTCATATTCTCTTAAAACAGCTCGTAATCTTTATGCATCAGTGATCACCAATCCAAATGCAGAAGAATGGTTGGCACAAAACTTAAAAACACTCACTGACAATTACGATACGACGGCCATTATGGCAATGCCATACATGGAAAATGAGCAGCCTATTTCACAAAAAGAAGCCTATCAATGGTTTGCTTCTCTCATTGAAAATGTGAAAGCCCAAGCGCCATTAGATAAAGTCTTATTTGAATTCCAAGCGGTGAATTGGCGAACTCAAAAACCAATTCCTGAATCCGAATTGATTGATTGGATGACGCTATTACAAAAAAATCATATTTATAGCTATGGCTACTATCCGGATAACTTTTTAACAAATCAACCGGATCTGAACAAAATGAAACCGTATTTTTCCGTAAATACGAATGCAGGAAAACAATAAGGATTGACTTATGAACCAACAATTCTTAGAAGCCGTGAGTATCTTCGTATTCATGTATCCTGCCGGAATGGCAATATATTGGGTTACTGCAAGTCTCTGCTATTACCTTTTCATGGAAGGAAAACTCGGGCAACCGACTTTCCAACAAATGCCCAAAGAACGCGTTCCTATGGTCAGCATTATGGTGCCTTGCTACAACGAAGGGGACAATCTAGATGAAGCTATTCCTTACTTGCTCCAACTCAGATACCCAAACTATGAACTGATCTTTATCAATGATGGCAGTAAAGATAACACTGGCGAAATTATTGAACGTTGGGCAAAAGAAGATGAGCGAATCGTAGCTCTTCATCAAGAAAACCAAGGTAAAGCCAGCGCATTAAACCATGGCTTATTGGTCGCTAAAGGGGAATATGTGGCCTGTATTGATGGCGATGCCGTATTAGATTTTGATGCTATCGACTATATGGTGCAATCCCTTGAATTAAACCGCACTTATGGTGCTGTTACAGGCAACCCACGCGTACGTAACCGCAGTACCATCCTAGGTCGCTTACAAGTGTCTGAGTTTAGCTCCATTATCGGTTTAATCAAACGTGCTCAAAGCCTGATGGGAACCATTTTCACTGTATCAGGCGTATGTTGTCTCTTCCGCAAAGATGTGATGGAAGAAATTGGTGGCTGGAGCACCAATATGATCACCGAAGACATTGATGTCAGTTGGAAAATTCAAACGGCCGGTTACAACATCATGTATGAACCCCGTGCTTTATGTTGGGTATTAATGCCTGAACGTCTTTATGGCTTATACAAACAGCGTTTACGCTGGGCGCAAGGTGGCGCAGAAACCATCATCAAATATTTTCCTCAGGTCTGGCGCTGGAAAAACCGTCGTCTATGGCCAATGTATGCCGAATATTTTGTTACCGCTACTTGGGCAATCTTATTGGTTGCACTGGTTGCGCTTGCACTATACCGCAAGATTACTTTGGGTATAGGCATTCAAAACATGGAATTGTTTGAAACAAATATCTCGATCATGTTTTTTTCCTTCTTCTTACAGTGTCTCTTGAGCTTATACATCGACTCTCGTTATGAAAAAGGATTGATCCAATATGGAATTTCTTGCATTTGGTATCCCTACGTTTATTGGTTACTCAATACGGTAACGTTACTCGTTGGAATCCCAAAAGCGATTTTTAGAAACAAGTCCAAATTAGCTGTATGGACAAGCCCTGACAGAGGAGTTTAAATAATGGCAACCGCCACTTTACAACAATTGATGGTTATTAATAAAGGTAGCAGCCTTCCCTTGCTGATTAAAGCCAAAAGCTTTGTACTAGATATAGTCACCTGGGCTTTATGGGCTTATATCATCACTTTTGTCACGAGATATGCGGAACGCATCTTCACTAAACCGATTCTGGAAAGTTTCTTTTTCGTTGATGTGATAAGCATAATGTTTTCTGTATCTGCGGTATTGGTTATATTGGCTTATATTTGGTCTATTCTCACCGTAGCAAAAGAATAACTCGCAAAAAACTTAGTATAAAAAAACCGCACTTTGGTTAACAAATCAAAGTGCGGTTATTTTTAGAAATGTTTAATTAGATACGATATTCTCTAATTAAGCTTTTGGACCTGCTGCGATAAGTGCTTTACCTTCTGCGTTGGTCGCATATTTTTCGAAGTTTTTCACGAAACGTCCAGCAAGGTCTTTCGCTTTCGCTTCCCATTGTGCTTTATCTGCATAAGTATCACGTGGATCTAAGATCGCTGGATCTACGCCTGGTAATGCTTTTGGAATAGCTAAGTTAAAGATTGGTAACTCACCCATTTCTGCTTTTTCGATAGAACCATCTAAGATGGCATCGATAATACCACGAGTATCTTTGATAGAGATACGTTTACCCGTACCGTTCCAACCAGTATTAACTAAATACGCTTCTGCACCGGCAGCTTGCATACGTTTAACTAATACTTGAGCATATTGTGTTGGGT
>CAJMPC010000106.1:0-6302 GCA_905215245.1 uncultured bacterium
TCAAACAAGACTGAGTTACTGATTGATGCATCGGTAATCACGCAACCACCACCGATAAGAGAGTTATCTACGGGCTTGACATTCGCATTTTTATAAAAGAATTTAGACGGATAAGCCTGTACTGGATTACCACGAATTGGCCAGCTTTGATCATAAATATCTAATTGTGGATTTTCTGAAACCAAATCGATATTAGATTGCCAGAAGCTATCAAGTGTACCCACATCACGCCAGTAAATTTCACCTTCAGTGTTACGGCCCATGCAAGAACGGCTGAACGGATGCGCATAAAGCACACCTTCTTCTAAGCATTTTGGTAACACGTCTTTACCAAAGTCATGTGATGTACAAGGCGTATTTACTTCTCTATCTAACATTTTATAGAGATATTCAGCATCAAAGACATAGATACCCATTGAGGCTAATGATGTATCTGGTTTACCAACCATCGCTGGTGGATCTTTTGGTTTCTCAACAAAGGCTTTCACTTTAAGATTTTCGTTTACTGCCATCACACCAAATTCACTCGCTTCAGAACGTGGTACTTCAATACAACCTACTGTACATTTTGCTCCACTTCTCACGTGATCCATCAACATGACACTGTAATCTTGTTTATAAATATGGTCACCTGCAAGAATCAAAATGTATTTTGGACGATAGTGATTACGGATAATCGCCATATTTTGATATACTGCATCCGCTGTACCACGGTACCATGTAGAATCATCAATTTGTTGACGAGCAGGTAGCATATCAACGAATTCACCACGCTCTTGTGGTAAGAATGACCAACCTGTTTGTAAATGGCGTAATAAAGAGTGAGCGGCATACTGGGTCACGACACCAATGCGATTCAAGCCTGAGTTAATACAGTTGGAAAGCGCAAAATCAATAATGCGACGATTACCACCAAAATATAACGCAGGTTTAGCACGTTTATCTGTTAATTCATGTAAACGAGAACCTCGACCACCAGCCAAAATAAGCACTAAAGTATCTTTAACTAATTCATATTTATTAATATCACTTTTCATAACAAACTCCATAGTTTTCATCATCCATATGTTCCAACACTTCAAATGCTATACCGCTCACATCACATTGTTGAATCACGCTATTTTCAGTTTCGGCAATCTTTTTCCACTTACCCTTTGGCAAATAAAAAGATTGCGGTTCAGTTTTTGCATTAATTAAGAAAAGATATTTGCCGTCCAACATGATTTGTAGGGCTTTGCTTTCCCGATTATGCCAATCGTCTAGGGTCATCGGGCTTCCACCACAATTCAACCACGCGACATTTTCATCCGACCACCAAGCGTCCTGCTGCAAACTTTGAATTTTTTTTCGTAATGCAATGGTTTGCTTGGTGAAGTCAAATAAGGTTTGGTTAAAATCATTCCACTTTAACCACGTAATTTCGTTATCTTGGCAATAAGCATTGTTATTGCCATATTGGCTGTTGCCGAACTCATCTCCGGCAAGTAGCATAGGTACACCATTTGCCAGTAATAAAGAGCCTAATAAGCCTTTTTCTGATAAAACACGGTTATTTTCGACCGCTCTTTGCCATTCATCTGCTAAATCGAGTTGAGAACCTTCAACTCCATGATTGTAGCTATAATTTTCATTCCGTCCGTCACGGTTCTCTTCACCGTTAGCTTCATTGTGTTTATGGTTATAGCTCACTAAATCTCGCAACGTAAAACCATCATGGGCTGTAATGAAATTCAAGCTACCATGCGGTAATCGACCTTCACGATTAAAGATATCGCTAGAGCCCGCAAAACGTTCTGCAAAGGCCCCCACTTCACCACTTTGCCATAACCAAAAACGACACATATCATCACGGAAACGATCATTCCATTGAGAGAAATAAGCGGGGAAATACCCGACTTGGTAGCCGTAATGACCAATATCCCAAGGCTCAGCGATTAATTTAATTTGTTGTAGAACGTCATCCTGTTCCATTTCCACAAACAATTGTGCATTTGGATTGAAATCAGGTGTTTCACGACCAAGCACTGTAGCTAAATCAAAACGGAAACCATCCACATGACATTCTGTTACCCAATAACGTAAACAATCTAATACCCATTTTCGAGTGACATCATTGGCAAGATTGAGCATATTGCCGCACCCCGTCCAGTTGAGGTAGTCTCCATGCTCGTTTTGCCAGTAATAGATTTCATCATCAATACCGCGCTGACAAAATGTCGGGAATGTTTTTTCGGATTCAGCCGTATGGTTAAACACCACATCTAAAACCACTTCAATGCCTGCTTGATGCAAGGCTTTCACCATGCTCTTAAACTCGTTCAAAGGCTGTTTTTGATCAGCTGCGTAACTCGGTTCTAAAGCAAACATGGCTAATGGGTTGTAGCCCCAATAATTACGTAATCCTTTTTCTTGCAAATGCGGTTCATCAATGAAGAAATTGACTGGAAGCAATTCAAGGCTGGTAATACCCAATGATTTAAAATACGCAATATTTTCAGGATGTGCTAAAGCCGCATAAGTGCCCCGAATATTTTCTGGAATACGTGAGTTTAATTGGCTAAATCCTTTAACATTCAGTTCATACACAATGGTTTGATCCCAAGGAATAGACGGCTTACAATCCCCTGACCAATCAAAATGCTCATCCACAATGCGACCTTTAGGTGCAACCGTTGCATTATCTCGTTCATCATTTAACAAGAAAATTGAGCGGGCTTCCGGTGAACTCAAATCTGGTTTATGAGTGATCGCTTTCGCATAAGGATCAAGCATTAACTTTTGCGGATTAGCTAAAGTGCGGTCATTTTTGCCAGTGATTCTGAACCCATACTCATCATTCAGCTCAATGCCCTCAATTGCCACATGCCAAATATTATCGGTTCTGCTCATGGCAAAACGACTTTCTTTGCCATCACGGAATAAGCAAAGTTCAATAGCACCCGCTGTACTAGAAAACAGCGCAAAATTCGAAATTTTTAGTCCGTTTTTCAGCGTTTGCGAATACCCCATTGGGGATGGTTTACCATTGTTATAGATACGAAACATCGTGTTCTTCGCGATTGTTATGCTTTATATTTTAAATAGATCGTTGCTAGTGGTGGAATGGTCACGCTAATCGAATTATCACGTCCGTGACTTGCGATCGCTTCGCTTTCTACTAAGCCGAAGTTACCTACGTTTGAACCTTGATAATACATTGAGTCAGTATTCAAAATTTCTTCGTATTCGCCCGCTGCATTGACCCCAATGCGATAACCTTCGCGTGGCACAGGTGTGAAGTTACTGATCACAATAATGCGTTCACCATTACTGCTTTTACGTTCAAAAGCAAAGACTGAATTTTCTGCATCATCTACGACTAACCAATCAAAGCCTTCAGGTTCGCCGTCTAATTCAAAGAGCGGTACATTGTTTTGATAAACGCCGTTCAGATCTTTAACTAATTGCAATACACCTTTATGCCATGGACCGCCATGATTTTCATCAAGTAAGAACCAATCCAAACTTTCTTCATAATTCCATTCACGACCTTGAGCAAATTCATTCCCCATGAATAATAATTTCTTACCTGGATAGCCCCACATATAACCGTAGTAAGCGCGCAAGTTAGCGAATTTTTGCCATGCACCGCCTGGCATTTTGCCGAGTAACGAGCATTTGCCGTGTACGACTTCATCGTGAGAAAGCGGTAACACAAAGTTTTCGCTGTATTGATAAATCATCCCGAAGGTCATTTTGTCGTGATGATAACGACGATAAACTGGATCGAGTTTCATGTAACTTAGGGTGTCATTCATCCAGCCCATGTTCCATTTGAAATTAAATCCAAGCCCGCCATTTTCTGTCGGATGGGTAACCCCACCGAAGGAAGTAGACTCTTCTGCTATAGAAATAGCACCTGTCATTTCAGAATGGATTTTCCAGTTGGTATGTTTTAAGAACTCAATGGCTTCTAAGTTTTCACGACCACCATATGGATTTGGGATCCATTCCCCTTCAGCACGGCTGTAATCGCGATAAATCATCGATGCTACCGCATCTACACGAATACCATCTACACCAAAGCGTTCTAACCAATACAGTGCATTACTAGATAAGAAGTTTTTCACTTCATTACGGCCATAGTTATAAATCAAGGTATTCCAGTCTTGGTGATAGCCTTCACGAGGGTCCGCGTGCTCATATAAGGCAGTACCATCAAAGGCAACTAAACCATGTGTATCACTTGGGAAATGCCCCGGCACCCAGTCTAAAATCACATTAATGCCTGCTTTGTGTGCTTTTTCGACTAAGCGTTTAAAGGCTTCAGGTGTTCCAAAGCGACTTGTCGGTGAATACAGACCTATCGGTTGATATCCCCAAGAACCATCATAAGGAAACTCAGAAAGTGGTAAAAATTCAATATGGGTAAAGCCCATATGTTTTACATAAGGAATGAGTTCATCAGCGATTTGGTCATAATCAAGCCAGAAATTATTTTCTAAATTACGGCGCCATGATCCCAAGTGCACTTCATAAATGGAAATTGGTTGGTTACGTTGGTTCGCCTTACGACGTTGTTCAGTCATTTCTACCACATCTGGCAACATGCTGATTTCTGATGCAGTATCCGGACGTAATTCAGAGCTAAATGCATAAGGGTCGGCTTTTAAACGGAGATTACCGTGGCAATCAATTAATTCAAATTTATAGCGTTGACCAAGGCTAGCTTTTGGTAGGAATAACTCCCACACACCACTTGCAGGGTGGAAACGCATTGGATGACGGCGACCATCCCAATAGTTGAAATCCCCTACTAAAGAAACACGTTTAGCATTTGGTGCCCAGACACGGAAATTTACACCTTGCACACCATCACATTCGGTAAAGTGCGCACCTAATACTTCATAAGGACGTAATAACGAACCTTCAGCCAATAACCATTGGTCTAAATCATTAATCATTGGATGGAAACGGTAAGGATCTTCAATCAGATGAACATCGGATCCCCAATACACTTTAAATTGATAAGCAAAAAAGTGGTTCACATCTGGCACAATAGCGGAGAAAAAACCACGCTCATCCACTCTTTCTAAAGCAACCACCATGGATTGACTTTCTTTATCAATCACTTCCACTTTATCCGCATCAGGTAATAAAGCGCGGATCTCAATACCATTGTGGGTTTCATGCATGCCTAATACAGCAAAAGGATCAGCCTGTTTACCATCAAAAAATGAATTGATTACTGATTGGGCGACTAATTTCGTCATTACATACTCCTTTATGCTTTGCGAGCTTGATTAATTTGAGCAAAAAATGTTTTTAAGTTTTCGTCATTAAAAATCAGCTCTAAGGATTGTCCGAGTTTCTTCTGCCAGTTTGGATATTCTGTTGAAGTCCCTGGCAGATTGAATGAAATTTCTTGTCCGATTAAGTTCTCTAATTGAACACCAATTAAAGCACTTTGACTGTTGGACAAATAGCGGTGAATTTGGCGGTTAAGATTATCGTGCATCGCCATACTTAGAGCATCACCGTGATAATCTGGTGGTAAATAGCCATCGCGATGTAAGCTATCAATCATGGCTTGTTTATCAATGACCCGTTGATCATATTTTTCTTTTAGTACATCGCCTTTTAAAATATTAAGTTCATCAAACAACGCTAAATCACGGCAATGCCAGAAACTTTGCAAGGAAGGAACATCATGTGTACCAACCGTCGCATAAGCATTGCGTGGGAATTCATTCGCATGTGGATATTGGCGATTGCGTTGAGCAAAATACAACACAAAATACGAGAAAACTCGAAACTCGTTTAATTTCCACCGCACTTCGTCTGGCACTGTACCTAAATCTTCACCGATGATGAGGCATTGATTGCGTTGGCTTTCAATGGCTAGAATTGCCATCAACTCATCAAACGGATAATGCACATAAACACCATCAGCTGCTGTTTTGCCTTCAGGAATTAACCATAAACGGAACAAGCCCATGACGTGATCAATGCGTAAAATACCAAAATGCTGCATATTGGCACGAAGCATCGTAATCACTGCGGCAAAGCCTGTGGCTTTTAATTGGCTTGGGTTGTAAGGCGGTAAATTCCAGTTTTGGCCGACAGGACCAAGTGGATCTGGTGGAGCACCTACCGAAGCATTCACGCAATAAAGTTCAGGTTGCGACCATACATCCACACTACCGCGTGAGCTATTTACCGCTAAATCACCATAGATACCTAAACGCATACCTACTTTTTGGCAAAGATGTTTTAGGTCATTTAATTGTTGTTCGGTGAGCCATTGCAACCAAGCGAAAAAG
>CAJMPC010000107.1:0-6101 GCA_905215245.1 uncultured bacterium
AGATACTTTGTCAAAAGGAAATGAGAAGGAAGATAATGGCAAGAAAGAAATCCCGCTTTACCATACGGTGAAAGCCGATCAAACTATCTATGCCATCTCTCGTGAATACAATGTACCAGTTAATCGTCTTTTAAAACTGAACCCAACATTGAAAAACGGCAAAGTCGTGACTGGGCAAAAAATCAAACTTAAAGAAAAATAAGGAATCCTATGGCAATCAAAATTCTTTCTCCACAGCTGGCTAATCAGATTGCCGCCGGTGAAGTGGTCGAACGCCCTGCTTCTGTGGTGAAAGAATTGGTGGAAAACAGCCTTGATGCCGGTGCCAATAAAATTCATATTGATATCGAAAACGGCGGTGCCAGCCTGATTCGTATTCGAGATAACGGCAGTGGCATTCCTAAAGAAGAATTAAGCCTTGCGCTGGCTCGACACGCAACCAGTAAAATTGCCGATCTTGATGATCTAGAAGCCATTTTAAGTTTAGGTTTTCGTGGTGAAGCCCTAGCCAGTATCAGCTCGGTTTCTCGTCTCACACTTACCTCTCGCACAGTGGAGCAAAATGAAGCGTGGCAAGTCTATGCACAAGGGCGAGAGATGGAAACCACAATCAAACCCGCCTCCCATCCAGTCGGCACCACAGTTGAAGTGGCGAATCTCTTTTTTAACACGCCTGCTCGTCGTAAATTCTTACGTACCGATAAAACAGAATTTGCTCATATTGATGAAGTCATTCGCCGAATTGCTTTAGCAAAATTTAATATCGCTTTTACGCTCACACATAATGGCAAAATTGTTCGACAATACCGCCCTGCGACGAATGAAGAACAACAACTAAAACGTGTTGCCGCTATTTGTGGCGATGATTTTGTTCAACATGCCTTACGCATTGACTGGAAACATGATGATCTGCATCTTTCTGGCTGGGTAGCGACACCTGAATTTACACGTTCTCAAAATGATTTAAGTTATTGCTATATCAATGGACGAATGGTGCGAGACAAAGTTATTACTCACGCGATTCGCCAAGCTTATGCAGAACATTTGCATACTGAGCAATACCCAGCATTTGTGCTGTTTATCGACCTCAATCCACATGATGTCGATGTTAATGTACATCCAACAAAACACGAGGTGCGTTTCCATCAAGCTCGCTTAATTCATGACTTTATCTGCCAAGGCGTAACAAATGCGCTCAATGCTATCCCTCAAGCTGAATTGGATTTAGCGCCAGCGATAAATGAGGCAAGAGAGCCTTCGGCTCCGTATCAAACGCACTATGAACCGAAACCCAATCGGGCGGCAGCGGGACACAATATTTTCGCTTCGAATCATCATCAGCCTCGCGAAAAACAATCAGAAAATCGACCGCACTTTTCAAACCGTAGTGACTACGTTCCGTCATATGGTTATCGTGAACAACCTACAAAGACTGAACAACGCTTATATGGTGAATTAGTACGTTCAATAGAAGCTTCTCAAGTTTTAACAAAACCTGTCGTTGAACAACTCCCACAGACAAGTGAAACAGGCTATTTACGCGCATTAGCCTTGATTGAAAATAAAGCGTTGCTTTTACAAAAAAATCAACAGTTTTATTTGATGTCATTAGCTAAATTGCAAACCTTAAATTATGAATTAACCTTACAACAAGGTGAAATTTCACAACAGCCGTTGCTCATTCCGATTATTTTCCGCTTAGATGAAAAACAATTTGAACAATGGCAAAAACAAAAAGCCTTTTTTCAGCAAAGTGGTTTTGAATTTATTGAAAATGAAGCCCAGCTACGTCTTACATTAAACAAAGTACCTGCGATTTTACGTACGCAAAATTTACAAAAATGTGTGGTAAGCTTGCTTGCTGAACATGTAGAAAATATGCCTGATTTTCTGACCGCACTTTGTCAGACGCTAGAGATAAAACCAATTCAAGTATTAGCAGATGCAGTCAGCTTATTAAGTGAAACGGAACGATTACTGAATAAAACTCATCAAGAAAAATTTAATACATTACTGAAACCAATTAACTGGCAGCCTTTTTTCACTGATTTGTAATATGACACAAAAAACTGACTCCAAACCAACCGCACTTTTTCTGATGGGACCGACGGCCTCAGGAAAAACAGATCTTGCTATTCAATTACGTCAAAGTCTGCCAGTGGAAGTGATCAGTGTCGATTCTGCATTAATTTATAAAGGCATGGATATTGGTACGGCAAAGCCTTCTAAAGAAGAACTTGCCCTTGCCCCTCACCGCTTAATTGATATTTTAGATCCCGCTGAAAGTTATTCTGCGATGAATTTTCGTGACGATGCGCTCAGAGAAATGACCAATATTACTGCACAAGGTAAAATTCCACTTTTGGTTGGCGGCACCATGTTGTATTACAAAGCATTGATTGAGGGGCTTTCTCCCCTTCCTTCTGCTGATGAAAAGTTACGCTTAGAGATTGAAGAAAAAGCGCAAGAACTTGGCTGGCCAGCACTTCATCAAGAATTACAAAAAATTGATCCTATTTCAGCAGAGCGTATTAATCCAAATGATTCACAGCGCATTAATCGCGCATTAGAAGTATTCTATTTAACGGGTCAATCATTAACGGAATTAACCGAACAAAAAGGCGAAGAATTGCCTTATCAATTTTTGCAATTCGCTATTGCACCAGAAGATCGTGCGGTATTACATCAACGTATTGAACAACGTTTCCATAAAATGATCAAATTAGGCTTCCAAGAAGAAGTGGAAAAACTCTATCAACGAGAAGATCTCCATCCAGATTTGCCTTCTATCCGCTGTGTGGGCTATCGCCAAATGTGGGAATATTTACGAGGTGACTATGATCATGAAGAAATGGTCTTCCGCGGTATTTGTGCAACTCGACAATTAGCCAAACGACAAATCACCTGGCTACGCGGCTGGAAAACACCATTAAATTGGCTAGATAGTCTGCAACCGAAACAAGCCAAAGAAATCGTACTACGCAAGATTGACGAACATTTTAAGGGGTAAATTATGGCGCTTTCACTTCCGCTTTCGACTGAAAAACTCATTCAACTTGGCGAAGTGCTTTGCCAACATTTCCCTGAAATGAATCTTGATGAAATAACCCAACAAATCGAGCGGGACGCGACAGATCTCACGACACCAATCGGACAAATAAACTATGCCATCAGTCTGTCTGATTTCTTGGAAAAAGTCTTAAAAAAACAACCGCACTTTTTAGCCCAATGGTGGCAAACACCTCCACAATTTTCAGATTGTCAACATTATGCTAACTGTTTAGCTGACCAACTCTCCACTATCCAAAACGAAGAACAGCTTTACAAAACGCTACGAGATTTTCGTAATCAAGAAATGGCAAAACTTAGTTTCTGTCAAAGCTTGAATCTTGCCACCGTAGAAGAAATTTTTATCTATCTTTCTCAACTTGCTGAGAGTCTTATCATTGGTGCGAGAGATTGGCTATATAAACAAGCTTGCGAAGAAATGGGTATGCCTTGTGATGAACATGGCAACCCACAACAACTCTATATTCTTGGCATGGGAAAATTAGGTGGTTTTGAGCTAAATTTCTCCTCTGATATTGATTTAATTTTTACCTATCCTTCACAAGGCGAAACTGTTGGAGCAAGACGAGCCGTTGATAACGCCAAATTTTTTACCCGTTTAGGACAACGTCTGATTAATGCGTTGGATCAATTTACGCCAGATGGCTTTGTCTATCGTACAGATATGCGCCTTCGCCCTTTTGGCGACAGTGGTGCACTTGCCTTAAGTTTTTCTGCAATGGAACAATACTATCAAGATCAAGGACGAGACTGGGAACGCTACGCCATGATCAAAGGGCGTATTTTAGGCGCAGATGAGCAAGATCCCAATGTAAAAACCTTGCAGCAATTACTTCGCCCCTTTGTGTATCGACGCTATATTGATTTTAGTGTGATTCAAGCTTTACGTGAAATGAAAGGTAAAATTGAGCGTGAAGTGCGTCGTCGTGGCTTAAAAGACAATATTAAGTTAGGCGCAGGCGGGATTCGAGAAATCGAATTTATTGTGCAAGTTTTTCAATTGATTCGAGGTGGACGTGAGATTAAGCTCCAACAACATGAATTGCTTAAACTTCTCCCTGAAATACGAGATCTTGGTTTAATTACGCCTCAGCAATATCATGAATTAAGAGAAGCTTATATCTTCCTTCGTCGTACTGAAAACGTGCTTCAAGCCATTGATGACCAACAAACGCAACTACTTCCAACAGATGAAGAAAATCGCCTTAGATTAATGGTCACTTGTCGAGAATACACTTATTTAGATGAGAACAATCAGGCTACGATAAAATCTTATCAAATTGAAAGCTGGGATGATTTCTATCAAATATTACAGGCACACCAACAAAAAGTGCGGTCAGTTTTTGATGCATTAATTGGTGAAGAAAAAGATGAACGTAGCGATGATAATAATCAGTGGATTGATTTTTTAGAAGGTGATCTCGATGATATTGAACAAATGCTAGTCGATAACCACATTGATGAGGACGCGATTTCCGATATCTTAGATAAACTTATTCAATTCAAAGAGGGGCTTGCACGCCGAGTTATTGGCTCTCGTGGTCGAGAAGTTTTAGCTCACTTATTGCCAAATATCTTCACTCAAATATTTGAGCAAAAAAATTACCACACTTTATTGCCACGCATCCTCAATATTGTCGATAAAATTGCGAGTAGAACGACATATTTAGAATTACTCTTAGAAAATCCCCAAGCCATTGAGCAGCTTATTGAACTATGTGCGCAATCACAGATGATTGCCGAACAAGTGGCTAGCCACCCTATTCTACTCGATGAATTATTAAATACTGAAGCGCTACGTAATCCATTGCCGTTCACGCAGTACCCTGACGAATTAAAGCAATATATGCTGCGATTACCGCAAGACGATGAAGAGCAATTTATTGACGGTTTACGACAATTCAAGCACTCTATTTTATTACGTGTTGCAGCCGCAGATATTCTCGGCGTATTGCCTGTTATGAAAGTGAGTGATCATCTCACTTATCTGGCAGAAGCAATCATTGATGCCGTTGTCAATTTTGCCTGGCAACAAGTTAGTCAACGCTTTGGTGTACCTGAATATCTAGTAGGTAAAACAGAAAAAGGCTTTTTAGTCATTGGCTACGGTAAATTAGGCGGAATTGAACTCGGGTATAAATCCGATTTAGATTTAGTCTTTTTATATCAAGCTGTTGAAGGCCAAACCATTGGTGGGAAAAAATCCATTGATAGCAATCAATTCTATTTAAGATTGGCTCAAAAAATTGTTAGCATCTTTAGTATGAATACGAGTGCTGGCATACTTTACGATGTTGATATGCGATTACGTCCTTCAGGCGATGCGGGCTTACTAGGCTGTTCGCTTCAAGCATTTGAAAACTATCAACTCAATGAGGCTTGGACTTGGGAAAAGCAAGCGCTTGTCCGTAGCCGCGCCATTTTTGGAGAAACTGAATTAAAAGCGGAATTTGAAAAAATTCGCTGTAATGTACTTTCTGCTCAAAGAGATATTAATCAACTAAAAATTGAAGTGAGAGAAATGCGTGAAAAAATGTACGAACATTTATCTCACACAAAAGAAGGCTTTTTTAATATCAAAACCGATCGTGGCGGCATTACTGATATTGAATTTATTGCCCAGTATCTGATGCTTGCGAATGCCCCAACTAATCCAATATTAACCAAATGGTCTGATAATGTTCGTATCTTTGATTCAATGGCAGAATATCACATTATTTCTCTAACAGAATGTGAAAAGCTCAAATCTTGCTACGTGACACTACGTAATAAAATTCATCACCTGAACTTATTAGGAAATCCTGTCATTGTTGATGATTCGGCGTTTGCAGAAGAAAGAGAATTTGTTTGTTCTTTTTGGAATAAGCTATTTTCTTAAAAGATTAAAGGAGTTTATCCCAATATATTTGGGGTAAACTCCTTTTTATATATTCTCTACGTAAAAAAAGCCTAACTTTCTACCGCACTTATATTGTCAAAGTAATCTTTAACAAAACTCCATAAACAAAAAACCCCAAGCCATTCAGCTCGGG
>CAJMPC010000108.1:0-6042 GCA_905215245.1 uncultured bacterium
AGCAAATTGGAAGTTTCGTCCTTCAGAACCAATGCTAGAACTCAGTAAAACTTGTGCACCATTTTCAGTATCTGCAAAATAAGCGGCAGCACGATCTCGTTCAATAATCGACATTCTTTCATGGAAAACAGCACTGCGAATGGCTTCTTTTTCTCGTAAAATTTGCTCAAGTTGAATTGCCGTTTGTGCTGTTTTACAAATGACTAAGATTTTTTCATTTCGGTGTGATTTTAGAAAATCAATTAACCAATGAATTTTTTCATTTACTTCAGCCGCATCAATCGTTACTTGGTGATAAACCCGATTTGGGAAACCTTTTACACCTTGGCGTGTGTTACGAAATAAAATACGGCTTGTACCGTGTCTATCGATGAGATTTTGAATGAGCTCTTGTCGCGCAGTTTGCTTCTCATCGTCATTATGACAGGCTAAAGCTTTAAATAATGGTTCGACATCTTGCTCATTAAGTAAATCAGAAATATGATTTTTTTCGTCCGCACTTAGCGGCTTCTCTGAAAGCAATGATTGCACGGCATCGGCTACAGGTTGGTAATTTTCCTGTTCTTTTAAGAAGGCTTGGTAATCATAAAAACGCTCAGGATCAAGCAAGCGTAAGCGTGCAAAATGGCTTTCCAAACCTAGTTGTTCAGGCGTTGCGGTGAGTAATAAAACAGATGGAATAGCATTAGCTAATTGTTCTACTAATAAATAAGCGGCACTTGGCGCATTTTCAGACCAAGCTAAATGATGCGCTTCATCGACAATTAAACAGTCAAATTCAGCTTCAATGGCTTGTTGTACGCGATGAGGGTGAGCTTTCAACCAATCTAATGCACAGATAATTAAGCTTTCCGTGCTAAATGGATTGATGGCTTGTTCGGCAAAATCTTCACAACGTTCTTCATCAAATAATGAAAAATGTAAATTAAAACGACGAAGCATTTCCACAAGCCATTGATGTTGCAAGGTTTCCGGTACAATAATTAATACACGTTGTACTTTTTCAGCAAAAAGCTGGTTTTGCAAAATCATGCCTGCTTCAATGGTTTTACCTAACCCCACTTCGTCCGCTAAGAGCACGCGAGGATTGATACGATTTCCTACCTCTTGCGCAATATGAAGTTGATGAGGAATTAAACCCGCACGATTGCCTCGTAAGCCGCGCAAAGGCGATTGAAATTGAGCTTGTTGATGTAGAAGCGTTTGATAACGCAATGCAAAAAGTTCACTACGATCAATCTGCGATGAAAAGAGGCGATCTTTCGCTTGGCTAAAGGAGATAATCGGAGAAAGTTCTTTTTCATTGACGATAATCTCTTCGCCTTGCGCATTTTTGACTAAATAAAATAAGAGACCATTCATTTCTTGAACATCAAGGACTTCACCTTGCCAACCTGCTTGGTGATGAAGTTGTTCTCCTTTATTTAATGCAATTCGGGTTAAGGGTGCTTGTGCCACCGCATAAATCCTGGTTTCATCTGTGGCAGGAAAATGAAGGGTAACTGAGCGGAAATCTAAGGCGGTAATCATCCCTAATCCGAGGCTATTCTCTGTTTCGCTAATCCAACGTTGACCGATTGCAAATGACATCATCTTCCTCTTAATGAATTTCTTAAAATGGGGCGATATTGTAGTCTGATTATAAGGGAAAGCAAGGTAGGGACATCTAAAAGTATGAAAAATAAAGTGTGATTTATCTCACAATAATCAAATTAAATACTCGCTATGCTTTACTTTAAAAAAGTGCGGTGTAAAAATGGCATACGTTTTATAAAACAGGAGTGCTCCATGAATTGGACAGAACGACTTAAAGAGGAATTTTTATCCGGTTGGAAGCCTTTTGAAGTGGCATGGGTAGTTATTTTTCTTGCTGCGCAAATTATTGCTTATGCTCTTGCGCCGGATAGCCCATTAGGCATGATTTCGGGGATTGCAGGTATTCTCTGTGTGGTATTGGTGAGTAAAGGAAAAATTAGTAATTATTTCTTCGGGCTTATTTTTGCTTACACCTATTTTTATGTCGCCTGGGGAAACAATTTCCTGGGTGAAATGAATACGGTGCTCTATGTGTATATCCCATCACAATTTATCGGTTATTTTATGTGGAAACAACACATGCAAAACGATAATGGCGGGGAAAGCGTAATTGCTAAGGCTCTGACGCCAAAAGGTTGGGCTATTTTACTCGTGAGTGTGGGGATTGGTACATTCTGCTTTGTACAGGCTTTAAAAGCAGCAGGCGGTAGTTCTACAGGATTGGATGGTTTAACCACGATTATCACCGTAGCGGCGCAATTATTGATGATTTTACGTTATCGTGAGCAATGGTTATTATGGATTGTCTTAAATGTGCTTTCTATTTTGCTTTGGGCAGAACAGCCAGCGATGTACTTAATGTATAGTGCTTACTTACTTAACTCATTATATGGTTATTACAACTGGACGAAACTCGTCAAAGTAGAAAACCACTAATCACATCAATTAAAAAGGGCATAGTAATATGCCCTTACATTTTCAAATAAAATGCCTTCGTCAACGCAATAAATTCCTCTGTGTACTGATTGTTTTCGTTATAAATCACCAAGCTATCTTTTACCTGTGGTAAATGCTCTCGGCTAAACGTGAGTAATATCCGTTGTGGATCTTTCCCTGTCTTTGTAATGACATCAGTCTGCTTAATGCAACAGAGTGCGGTTGAATTTATCAATGTTTTCCCCGCCTCATAAGGCAAGACAAAACTGATTTTTCCTTTTTCGGATAAACAACTCGCCGCCCAATTTAACCAATCTAAATGGCTTTGTTGAACATAACGGGCAAGTGCTCGTTCATTATTTCTACATTCAACGCCTTGCGCAAAATAAGGCGGATTCGCCACAATTAAATTAAATTGATGTGCTGTTTGTTGGCAATAAGTTTGCACATCTTGGTGTGTTAAATAAAGGCGATTGTGCCATGGCGAAGCCTGGAAGTTTTCTTGTGCTTGTTGTGTTGCAAGGGGATCAAGTTCAACGGCTTCAATTTGGCAATGCTCATGACTTCGTTGGGCGAGCATTAATGCAACCAAGCCTGTGCCAGTCCCCATATCTAGAATATACTGACAATCAGACACATCCGCCCAAGCACCAAGTAAAATGCCATCTGTGCCGACTTTCATCGCACAATGTTGTTGATTAATATGGAATTGTTTGAAGGTAAAGCTGCTCATAAAATCTTGCGGAAAATGACCGCACTTTCAGGTATAATCAGCCCCAATTTTAACAAATTAACGCAAAATAATGAATTTATCCCCATTTGAAGAATTCGATCTTTCCCCTGAATTATTAAAGGCCTTAGAAAAGAAAGGTTATACTCGCCCAACTGCCATCCAATTAGAAGCGATTCCGGCTGCAATGGAAGAGCGTGATGTGTTAGGTTCTGCACCAACAGGTACAGGTAAAACTGCTGCATTTTTATTGCCAGCGATTCAGCATTTATTGGATTATCCCCGTCGTAAACCTGGTGCGCCTCGCATTTTAATTTTAACACCAACTCGTGAGTTAGCGATGCAGGTTGCGGAGCAAGCGGAAGAACTGGCGCAATTCACGCATTTGAAGATTGCTACGATTACCGGCGGTGTGGCTTATCCAAATCATGGGGAAGTATTTAATTCAAATCAGGATATCGTGGTGGCAACACCAGGACGTTTATTGCAATACATCAAAGAAGAGAACTTTGATTGTCGCGCGGTAGAAATGCTGATTTTTGATGAAGCAGATCGCATGTTGCAAATGGGCTTTGGCCAAGATGCCGAGAAAATTGCCGCTGAAACACGTTGGCGTAAACAAACCCTCCTTTTCTCAGCGACATTAGAAGGGGAGTTATTAGTTGATTTTGCAGAACGTTTATTGAATGACCCGGTAAAAATTGATGCCGAGCCAAGTCGCCGTGAGCGTAAGAAAATCAACCAGTGGTATTATCACGCCGATAGCAATGAACATAAAATTAAGTTGCTTGCACGTTTCATCGAAACCGAAAAAGTTAGCAGAGGTATTGTGTTTGTCCGTCGTCGTGAAGATGTGCGTGAGCTTTCTGAAACTTTGCGTAAACGTGGCATTCGCTCTACTTATCTAGAAGGCGATATGGCGCAAACGCAACGTAATAACGCCATTGATAAATTAAAATCAGGTGTTGTTACTGTGTTAGTGGCTACTGATGTCGCCGCACGTGGGATTGATATTGATGATGTCACACACGTCATGAACTTCGATTTACCTTATAGTGCAGATACTTATTTACATCGTATTGGTCGTACGGCTCGTGCAGGAAAAAAAGGCACGGCTGTTTCTTTTGTTGAAGCACATGATTACAAATTGCTCGGTAAAATTAAACGCTATACGGAAGAGCTTTTAAAAGCGCGTATTTTAGAAGGGCTAGAACCTCGTACTAAACCACCGAAAGATGGGGAAGTAAAATCCATGTCTAAAAAGCAAAAAGCACGTATTAAAGAAAAGCGTGAAGAAAAGAAAAAAGCAGACGTGAAGAAGAAAGCTAAACTGCGTCATAAAGATACGAAAAACATTGGTAAACGCCGTAAGCCAAGCGCAGAAAAAACAGCCGAGAAATAATAAAAAACAACCGCACTCATTAAGTGCGGTTATTTTTTTGACTATTTATTGACTTGGCTACCGATTACGCCACCTAATGCGGCACCACCTAATGTGGTTGCGGCATTACCACCAAGCATATAGCCTGCTGCACCACCGATAGCGGCGCCAGCTGTTGTATTTTTTTGTGTACGGTTCATATTTCCACATGCAGCAAGAGAAATAACAGTCATCGCGATAACAAGTGATTTTCCAATTAATTTCATAGGATCTCTCCGTGTTTAACATATAAAACTATCCATATTGATAGTAATCCCTAAGACAAACAGAGATGAATGAAAGTTCAAAAATATGCGTTTTTCGCTGTTTTTCTGAACAATTAAATATATTGAATGTTAATCTTTAGCTTGATCTAATACTTTCGCAACCACTTTCAAATATTCAATCGCCAAACTATGATGCCCTGTACTCGCATTAAACACTAAATCTTCACTTAATACGCCACAAGGCATATCCTCTGGGATCTTACCATCCTCATAAGCTTGATAATCTTCTCGCCAGTCACCATCAAAATAATAGTGTTCTAAGGTTTTCATTTTTGGTAAGAAGGCTTGCCATTTTTCAAGAAATTGTTCCGCTTCGGCTAAGAAACTTTCCGCTTCATTGAGAAGGTTTTCCATTTCTGAAATTTTATCTAAGCGTGATTGAGGTAACATAGGTTTCTCCAAAATAAGGTAAAAATAAACCGCACTTTATGCGAACAAAGTGCGGTGAGTTTATCACGAGTTTTTACTTACACATCATAAGTCGTTGATGCGGTATTACCGCCACGACCTGTCCAGTTGGTGTGGAAGAATTCACCGCGTGGTTTGTCGGTACGTTCATAAGTGTGTGCCCCGAAGTAGTCACGTTGTGCTTGCAATAAGTTTGCCGGTAAGCGAGCTGACGTGTAGCCGTCTAAGAAGGTAATCGCAGACGCCATACATGGCATTGGAATACCCACTTGAATAGATCTTGCCACCACTTTGCGCCATTCGCCCATCGCATTTTCTAAAATGCCTTTGAAGTAGCTGTCGGAACCTAAGAAGATTAAATCTGGGTTCGCTTCATACGCATCACGGATGTTACCTAAGAAACGGCTGCGGATAATACAGCCTTCACGCCATAATAAGGCAGTGTTGCCGTAGTTGATATTCCAGTTAAAGTTTTCTGATGCTTCACGAATTAACATAAAGCCCTGTGCGTAAGAAATGATTTTTGACGCCAATAACGCCTTGCGCACCGCTTCAATCCACTCTTTTTTATCGCCTTCCACTTTGCCTACAGTTTTACCGAATAATTGGCTTGCAGCAACGCGTTGATCTTTAAAGGCAGATACACAACGTGCGAACACGGATTCGGTGATTAAGGTCAACGGAATGCCGAAATCGAGGGCATTAATTCCCGTCCATTTACCGGT
>CAJMPC010000109.1:0-5984 GCA_905215245.1 uncultured bacterium
ACAATTGAATCTGCATGATGATGGGTAATTTGAATCCGTCGATTAAATGCTTTATCCACCAAGCATGTTTTATCTTCCTCTAATGTATAAATACAATCGACGCCCTGCTCAATTTTACGAGTTGAAGGAACATCAGTATGTTTACCTTGTAATGAGTCATAACAACGGCTTGGTAAATTTTGGACTTCAATTTGTGAAATATCACCAATATTAAAATAACTGTGTAATGCCACTTGAGCTGGTTCTTGGCCTAAATGCGTTAAAGTCATTGTGCATTTATCGGTAAATTCCATTTTCATTTTGGCTTCAATCACACCATATTCAGAAAAGAGCGAAAATTCTAACCGCACTTTATTAGCTTGGAGATCATAATCACTTAATTGCCACAAACGTAAACGCGCTGTACCGTGTGAAGGTTGTTTAACGCCTCCAAACCAAGGGTAACAAATCGGTACACCGCCGCGAATTGCCACACCTTGTGTGAAAGGTTCAATCTCACTTAACCAAAAGATATCCTGCTCTGCCCCTTTAGGTTGCCAATTTAATAGCTGCGCCCCTTGTAATGCAATTCGAGCTGAACCCACAGGGTGATTTAAGGTTAAAACAGGGATTTCATTGATACGTTCTAAAGTTAATTCTGATGTTAATTGTTGAATTTGAGCTGTCATATTCGCCTCCTTGTGATAAGGCTATTATATAGAAGAAAGAGAGACTTGAGTTTATTTTTATACTGTGAATATAAAAAAACCGCACATCAAAGTGCGGTCATTTTTAATTAAGATTTTAAAGAGTCAATTACTCTTCACCCAACAATTTCAACTCACGTTGTCTTACTTGGGATTTTAAGATTTCAGCAAACTCTTCAATCGTGAAAGTACCTAAATCTGCACCTTTACGGGTACGTACAGCCACTTTGCCTTCTGCGATTTCTTTATCACCGCAAACAAGCATATAAGGCACACGACGTAAGGTATGTTCGCGGATCTTAAAGCCGACTTTCTCATTACGTAAATCAGCTTTAACGCGTAATCCAGCATCAGAAAGTTGTTTCACTACTTTTTGAACGTAGTCTGCTTGGCTATCGGTAATGTTCATCACAATCGCTTGAACTGGTGCTAACCATGCAGGGAAGAAACCCGCATACTCTTCAGTAATGATACCGATGAAACGTTCAATCGAACCTAAAATCGCACGGTGAATCATAACCGGTGTACGGCGATCATTATCTTCTGCCACATAAGATGCATTTAAACGACCAGGTAATGCAAAGTCTAATTGGATAGTACCGCATTGCCATTCACGATCTAAGCAGTCACGTAATGCAAACTCAATTTTCGGACCATAGAATGCACCTTCACCTTCTTGGATTTCATATTCAAGACCGTTATGCGCTAATGCTGCTGCAAGACCTGCTTCGGCACGATCCCACATATCATCCGCACCGATACGTTTTTCAGGACGAGTAGATAATTTCACCTGAATATTTTGGAAACCGAACGTGCTGTAAATGTCGTAAACCATTTTGATACAGCTGGTTACTTCACTTTCAATTTGGTCTTCAGTACAAAAAATGTGTGCATCATCTTGAGTGAAGCCACGTACACGCATTAAACCGTGTAAAGAACCCGATGGTTCGTTACGGTGACAAGAACCAAATTCCGCCATACGGATTGGTAAATCACGGTAAGATTTTAAACCTTGGTTAAAGATTTGAACGTGTCCTGGGCAGTTCATTGGTTTAATCGCATATTCACGGTTTTCTGATTGTGTAGTAAACATCAAATCGCCGTAGTTTTGCCAGTGACCTGTTTTTTCCCATAACACACGGTCCATCATGAACGGACCTTTCACTTCTTGATAATCGTATTCTTTTAATTTTGTACGAACGAAGGTTTCCAATTCACGGAAAATTGTCCAACCATCGTTATGCCAGAACACCATACCCGGTGCTTCTTCTTGCATATGATATAAATCTAACGCTTTACCGATTTTACGGTGGTCACGTTTTGCCGCTTCTTCTAAGCGAGTTAAGTATTCCGCTAATTGTTTTTTATCAGCCCACGCCGTACCGTAGATACGTTGTAACATTTTATTTTTGCTATCACCACGCCAGTAAGCACCTGCAACTTTCATTAATTTGAAGTTGTGGCAGAAACGCATATTTGGCACATGTGGTCCACGACACATATCAATGTATTCTTCGTGATGATAAAGCGCAGGCGTTGCGGTACGTTCGATATTTTCATCTAAGATAGCCATTTTGTATGGCTCACCGCGTTTTTCAAAAGTATCTCTTGCTTCTTGCCAGCTTACCGGAGTTTTGATGACGTCATAATTGGTTTTCGCCAATTCCAGCATACGTTTTTCGATAGCATCGATATCTTCTTGCGTTAAAGAACGGTCTAAATCCACGTCATAATAGAAGCCATTTTCAATCGTTGGACCGATTGCCATTTTGACATCTGGGAATAATTGTTTGATTGCGTGACCAAGCAAGTGTGCGCAAGAGTGACGAATAATTTCTAAACCGTCTTCATCTTTTGCTGTAATAATTTCAAGGTTGGCATCTTCATTGATGATGTCACACGCATCACGACGTTCACCGTTTACACGGCCAGCGATGGTTGCTTTGGCAAGACCGGCTCCGATATCTTGAGCCACTTCTAACACAGAAACTGGACGATCAAATTCACGTTTAGAACCGTCCGGTAAAGTAATAATAGGCATAATTTTTCCTTATACAGTGGTCGCCCATACGAAAGGCAACATGCAAATAATGATTAAAAACAAACCGCACTTTCATTCACTCCCACTATCGAGCAAACCAAGTGCGGCGGAGAATTTTAGCACTTTCCACCACACTTGTTAATATCTCGCTGAATTCTTTCCAATGAGTAAATAATGATTTTCCTGATAGCTACTTTATCTATTCAAAATTTCCGATAAAATGACCGCACTTTTGATAAACACAAATTAAAGGAAACTCTATGAACGTATTAGTATTGAAATCAAGCATCCTTGCAGATAACTCTCAAAGCAATAAATTAGCCGATTACACCATTGAAAAATTAAAAGGTCACAACATTGTGGTACGTGATTTAGCGGCGCAACAACTTCCCCATTTTGATGCAACGGCGGCAACTGCGGTACGTGGCGAACCTAAAACTGCAGAAGAAAATGCACTTTTAGCCTTATCTGATGAGTTAGTGGCTGAATTAAAAGCCGCTGATATTATTGTAATTGGTGCACCTATGTATAACTTAGGCATCCCAACACAACTTAAATCTTATTTTGATTTTATTGCGCGTCCTCGTGTGACTTTCCAATACACCGCAAATGGCCCTGAAGGTTTACTTCAAGGTAAAAAAGCGATTGTATTAGCAAGCTTTGGTGGTATGTATGATGAAAATAACAATGTGACAAATTACTTAAAAGCGATTTTAGGTTTTGTTGGCATTACCGATGTTCAATTTGCTTATGCAAAAGGTATTGGATTAGGTGCAGAGGCAATTGAAAAGGCACAACGTTCCGCAAGAAATAAAATTGATGAGATCGTTGCTTCTCTCTAATTCCTGAATCAGCTCCCTCTATTAAGCCATTTTGAGATATGCCTCGAAATGGCTTTTTTTCTGATTGAAAATCTCTATTTCTAATCTTATTGGTTAAAAATTAAAAAAATATTGTAAAATTACGCCAATTTTTTGATTATTTTCTTGACTTATGCATTATGTACTAGTTTAATAGTGCAAAAGTTCAGGATAAAGGATTCATTATGAAAAATACCCCATTTATTGCGGTGACCTCTCAACCGGTTCCCTATCATGCCGACACCACCGCAATTTTTAATACATTATGCCAACAGAACTCAAATTCTCTCCTCCTCGACTCTGCAGAAATTGGTAGCAAAAATAGCTTACAAAGTCTTATTCTAATTAATGCAGCCGTTAAAATTACTTGCTTAGGCAATCAAGTGACATTTAGAGCGCTAAATGCGAACGGTAAACAAGTGTTAAAAGAAATTCATCCCGTATTAAGCCAACTCGGCACTGTAAGTGCGGTCAATTTTGAGAATGAATTTTCTGTACAATTTGCGCCGCTCGATAATCAATTAGATGAAGACAGTAAATTACAAGCTGCAACAATCTTTGATGGTCTTCGTGTAATTTCTAACCATTATCAACATAGCAGCACGCCAGTCTTTTTAGGTGGTTTATTTGCTTATGATTTGGTGGCAAATTTTATTCCAATGCAAGGTGTTGAATTAAAAGATGATGGTATTCACTGCCCGGATTACAGTTTCTATCTCGCGGAAAACTTAATTACCATCGATCACCAAAGCCAACAAGCCACATTAAAAAGCTTCTGTTTTAGTCAAGAAGAACAAGTGGAAGTCGCGAAAACGGCACTTTCTATTTCTCAAAAATTAAAAAATATTGATGGCGTACTTTCCATTAAAGCGGCAAGTGATGAGGTCAGCACTAACTTTGAAGATCCTGAATTTACAGGTATCGTTAAAGCGTTAAAACATCACATTAATATTGGTGATGTGTTCCAAATTGTGCCATCCCGCCGTTTTTCATTAGCTTGCCCGAATACCCTTGCGAGCTACGCACAATTAAAACTTAACAATCCAAGCCCTTATATGTTCTACATGAACGATGAGGAGTTCATTTTATTCGGTGCATCACCAGAAAGTGCATTGAAATATGCACCGGACAATCGCCAATTAGAAATTTACCCAATTGCAGGTTCTCGCCCACGTGGTTTTGATGCGCATGGTAATATTGACCCAGAATTAGATGCACGCTTGGAATTAGAATTACGTCTTGATCATAAAGAACAAGCCGAACATTTAATGTTAGTAGATTTGGCTCGTAATGACATTGCTCGCGTATGCCAAAGCGGTACACGCAAAGTCGCTGAATTAATGCAAGTGGATCGCTATTCGCACATCATGCATTTGGTTTCTCGCGTGGTAGGTAAACTTCGTCCTGAACTTGATGCCTTACACGCTTATCAAGCTTGTATGAATATGGGCACCTTAACTGGCGCACCTAAAATTAAAGCGATGCAGTTAATTTATCAATTTGAACAGCAAAAACGCCACAGCTACGGCGGTGCAGTCGGTTATCTCACCTCTGATGGTCATTTTGATACCTGTATCGTGATTCGTTCTGCCTTTGTACAAAATGGCATTGCCCATATTCAAGCAGGTTGTGGTGAAGTACTAGATTCTGATCCTCAAATGGAAGCAGATGAAACTCGCCATAAAGCGGCTGCGGTGCTTAAAGCGATCAAACAAATCAATACCCAAGCAAAATAAGGACGATAAATTATGGCTAATATTCTCTTTTTAGATAATTTTGATTCATTCACTTATAACTTAGTGGATCAATTCCGCGTGCTTGGGCATAACGTAAAAATTTATCGTAATGACACCAATTTAGAACAAGTGGTACAAGAGGCATTAAATACACCTGATACGATTCTTGCGCTCTCACCAGGGCCTGGTACTCCGGCAGAAGCAGGTATCTTACTCCCGCTCATTGAACGTTTAAAAAATGATGTGCCAATTATTGGGATTTGCTTAGGTCATCAAGCGCTTATTCAAGCCTTTGGTGGAGAGGTTGTACATGCAGGCGAAGTATTACATGGTAAAGTATCGCGCATTCAACACGATAACCAAGCTATGTTTAAAGATATTGCCAACCCAATGCCAGTGGCACGTTATCACTCTTTAATGGGCAAAAATCTGCCTGACGAATTTATTGTGAATGCCGATTACAATGGAATCGTGATGGCGATTCGTCATAAAACCCTGCCGATTTGTGCTTTCCAATTCCATCCAGAAAGCATCCTTACTGTGCAAGGTTCGAAATTATTACAACAATCTGTGGAATGGTTATTAAACAGAGATTAAGGAAGAAAAAATGATTACCATATATGGATTAAAAGAAACCCTTACCCCACGCCGTAAAGCTATT
>CAJMPC010000110.1:0-5884 GCA_905215245.1 uncultured bacterium
ACCGGCTTTATCCGCTGCGTGAGCCATAAGACCACCCATTGCATCAATTTCTCTTACTAAATGGCCTTTACCAATGCCGCCAATGGCTGGGTTACATGACATTTGTCCAAGGGTATCGACATTATGTGTCAATAATAGGGTTTTTAATCCCATGCGTGCCGGAGCCAATGCGGCTTCTGTACCGGCATGACCGCCACCCACAACGATCACATCATAATTTTCGGTGTAAAACATATCTCTCTCTTCGTCTTCAATTTGATCTTCGATCTAAAAATAGGCGCTATTCTACTGAAAATTACGTGTGCTTGAAAGCAAGAATTCAATCTGTGATGAGAGAAGATCGAGAGGTAATAAAGATAAGATCTATTTATATATAAAGATCTTATTATTGTTACTATTAAGATCCTTTTACCTTGTGAATAAGATCCTTTTCCTTTTTTAAATGAAGAAGTTAGATCATTTTAGACTGTGTTGAAATGTCGTCAGTTTGGAGGCTTTTTCTTGTGGATAACCTTTAATTTTATCCACAGCCAAAACAATCATCATATTTACTAAGTGGAAAAGAACAAGTTTTTGACAGGTTTTATTAAAGTTATCCACAGGTGATTTTTTTGGATAATGGATAAAGAAAAAGCGATAACTCAAATTATCGCTTTATTATGACTAAAGTGCATTTATAAATTGTGGTAGCCAATCTTCAGCAAATTGTTCTTGATCATCAATATGCAAGACATCGATTTTTAAACTGTCGCAAATTTTGACCGCGCTTTTTTCACTTAATTGTTTTTCAACTTTATTCACGGCATGACAGAATGTATCGTAATCTGAATTACCTAAGCCTACAACGGCAAAGCGGAGGGAAGAGAAATCTTTATCTGATGCCGCAATTTGTTCAAAGAGTGGTTTTAAATTATCAGGCAATTCACCCGCACCATGTGTTGAAGTGACGATCAACCAAATATTTTCATCAATCACATCATCAAGTTCTGGTCCGTGGAAAAGTGCGGTAGAAAAATTTTGTGTTTTTAACACCTCTTCTAAATGCTCAGCCACATATTCAGCGCTGCCTAATGTGCTGCCTGAAATCACGCAAATATTCATATTGTTTCCTAATAAGAAAAAAGGCTTAGATTTTCTAAGCCTTTATAGTCATTATACGTTGTCGAATTTACCCAACAATGAACGAATATGTTCTTGCCAGTTGCGGTGTTCATTTTTAAGTTGCTCGTTTTCATGTTGCAACGCTTCTACCGCTTGTTGAGATTGATTTTTTTGTTCTTTTAATTCTTCTACTTCAAGTTGAAGTAATTGAATGGTTTCTACTGCTTGTCTAATTTTTTCTTCAAGCTGATCTAAAATTTCTAAAGACATAGTGATTTCCTTTTTTAAAATAAGTCCGAAACGGCTTTATTCTACCGACTTAATCCTATTTTTAAAAGCCTCTTGTCAAAATTTATTATGCAAACGTTTGCTTAGTGATAAAATAACGAGACTTTTTGCATTGGGAGAGAAAAATGAATCGTGCATTAGCTATTGAATTTTCAAGAGTAACCGAAGCGGCAGCATTAGCAGCTTATACCTGGCTTGGACGTGGTAATAAAAATGCGGCAGATGAGGCGGCAGTCAAAGCCATGCGTTATATGCTGAATTTAATCCATATGGACGGTGAAATTGTGATTGGTGAAGGAGAAATTGACGAAGCACCAATGCTTTATATTGGCGAAAAAGTGGGCTCAGGTAATGGTGAGCTCGTTTCTATTGCGGTTGATCCGATTGATGGCACAAGAATGACTGCAATGGGCCAATCAAATGCTATTTCAGTGTTGGCTGCTGGTGGTAAACGTACCTTTTTAAAAGCGCCTGATATGTATATGGAAAAATTGGTTGTCGGCCCTGAAGTGAAAGGTATGATCGATTTGAGTTTACCGATTGAACAAAACCTTCGCCGTGTGGCTTCTCGTTTAGGTAAATCCTTATCGGATTTAACCGTGATGGTGCTCGCTAAACCGCGCCATGATGAAGTGATTAAGCAAATGCATAATCTAGGTATTCGTGTGATGGCTATTCCAGATGGTGATGTTGCTGCTTCGGTTTTATGTTGTTTACCGGATGCTGAAGTGGATATGGTTTATGGCATTGGTGGTGCACCTGAAGGTGTGGCTGCTGCCGCTGCAATTCGAGCATTAGGTGGAGATATGCAAGCTCGTCTTATTCCACGCAATGAAGTGAAAGGCGATACAGAAGAAAATCGTAAAATTGCCGCTGAAGAAGTTCAACGTTGTGAAGCCTTAGGTGTGAAGGTCAATGAAATCTTAAAATTAGAAGATTTAGTGCGTGATGATAATCTTGTTTTTGCTGCAACGGGAATTACGCACGGTGAATTACTCAAAGGGATTTCTCGTCGTGGCAACTTAGCTACCACTGAAACCTTATTAATCCGTGGTAAATCACGCACCATTCGTAAAATCCAATCCATCCATTATCTCGATAGAAAAGATTCTGAAATCTATGAGATTTTAAGAAATTAGTGAAAATAAAAGAGCGGTCATAAAAAACAATGAATTTTTTGACCGCTCTTTTTATTTCTTACAGCATTTTCTTCAATTGATACAGATAAGCTAAGGCTTGTTTTGGACTTAATTCATCTGGATCAAGCTGCTCAATGGCTTCGCGTAAAGCATCAGGTTCCGCTCCAAAAGCCAATTCACCTTGATGTTGATTTAATGCTCTTAAATGTTGAATTTGTTGATCACCATTTTGTGCCGACAATTTTTCTAACTGATGTAATTTTTGCTTCGCCAGTTTAATGACAGATTGAGGTACACCTGCCAGCGCTGCAACAGCAAGACCATAACTTTTACTTGCCGCACCGTCTTGAACCGCGTGCATAAAGGCGATGGTATTGTTATGTTCTAACGCATCTAAATGAATATTGGCAATGCCTTCAATTTGTTCTGGCAGTGCAGTGAGTTCAAAATAATGGGTCGCAAATAACGTAAGTGAACGAGTTTTCTTCGCTAACCATTCAGCACAAGCCCAAGCTAAAGAAAGCCCATCATAAGTAGAAGTGCCGCGTCCAATTTCATCAATCAGAACTAAACTTTGTGAAGTAGCTTGATGAAGAATATTCGCCATTTCGGTCATTTCCACCATAAATGTAGAACGACCGGAGGCTAAATCATCAGAGGCACCAATTCGAGTAAAAATACGATCAATTTGCCCGATAACTGCACTATCAGCCGGCACAAAACTGCCTATATACGCCATTAACGTAATTAAAGCCGTTTGACGCATATAGGTACTTTTACCGCCCATATTTGGGCCGGTAATAATCAGTAAATGACGTTGCTGATTGAGATTAACAGGGTTGGCAATAAAGGGGTCTTTTAAGACTTGTTCCACCACAGGATGGCGACCATTTTTAATTTTTACGCCTATTTCATTGCTAAATTGTGGTGCAACATAATTTAAGGTTTCTGCTCGTTCTGCGAGGTTAACTAACACATCCAATTCAGACAATGCCAAGCTGGCTAATTGTAATTGACCTAAATGTGGCAACAATAAATCAAATAATTCATCATAAAGTTGCTTTTCTAAAGCAAGCGCCGCGCCTTTTGATTTTAAAACCTTATCTTCGTATTCTTTTAATTCAGGAATAATGTAGCGCTCGGCATTTTTTAAAGTTTGACGGCGAACATAATGAATAGGTGCTTTATGGGCTTGTCCTTGGCTAATTTGAATGTAATAACCATGCACCGCATTAAAGCCAATTTTTAAGGTATCAATACCCGTGCTTTCTCGTTCGCGTTGTTCTAAATTTTCTAAATATTGCGTTGCGCCAGCGGAAAGGGTTCGCCATTCATCTAATTCTGCATTATAGCCTTCAGCAATAACCCCACCATCGCGAATTAATAATGGAGGGGTTTCAATAATTGCTTTTTGAAGTAACTTAATTTGCGCGGAAAAACCATCAATTTGCGCGGAAAGTGCGGTCAAATTTGACGATATTTTTGTATGAATCAGCGATTTTATCGGTTCAATTTGTTCTAATGCAGTACGTAAACGCGTGAGATCTCGAGGACGCGCAGAACGTAGCGCTACACGAGCAAGAATCCGTTCCATATCCCCCACTTGTTGCAAATAAGGCTGCAATTCGTGATACAAATCTTGCTCAATAATTTCACCAATAGTTTTTTGGCGTTTTAATAGAATGTCTGTTTGACGGATAGGCTGATGAATCCAACGTTTTAACAAACGACTACCCATTGGTGTCACACATTTATCTAATACCGAAGCCAGCGTGTTTTCTGTACCACCCGCAAGATTTTGAGTGAGTTCTAAATTGCGGCGTGTTGCGGCATCTAATTGAATATTATCGTTATTTTGAATAACACTGATGCTTTGAATATGTGGAAGCGAAGAACGTTGTGTTTCTTTTGCATATTGCAATAAACAACCTGCTGCTGCCAAGCCAAGAGGTGATTTTTCTACACCAAATGCACGTAAATCTTTCGTACCAAATTGACGATTAAGTTCGGAAATCGCCGTACTAAGTTCAAATTCCCAAATTGGACGACGACGTAGACCTTTATAAGGTTCGATAATGGCCATTTCGGCAAAATCTTCACAATAAAGTAATTCTACGGGATTAATACGCTGTAATTCAGCTTGCAAGGCTTCTTTTGAATGAGGTTCACAAAGCTGAAAGCGTCCAGATGTCATGTCTAATGTGGCTAGACCAAATTTTTCTTTTTCCTGATAAACCGCCACAATTAAGTTATCTTGGCGTTCTGGTAAAAGTGCTTCATCACTCACTGTACCTGGTGTCACAATTCGTACAATTTTGCGTTCAACCGGCCCTTTTGATGTAGCGGGATCACCCACTTGCTCACAAATGGCTACAGGTTCACCTAATTGCACTAATTTTGCTAAATAGCCTTCTACTGCATGATAAGGCACGCCCGCCATAGGTATTGGATTACCTGCTGATTGTCCACGTTTCGTTAAAGAAATATCTAACAACGCTGCCGCTTTTTTTGCATCATCATAAAAAAGCTCGTAAAAATCCCCCATTCGATAAAATAACAAAATGTCAGGATTTTCTGCTTTTAACTTGAGATATTGCTGCATCATCGGCGTATGCTGCTCGAAATTATCTTGTAAATTCATGACGTTATCCAGTTTAGGTTTTTAACTTTTTGTCTAGCAAGTAGTGGTTTTACGATAGAAGTAATGTGTTATTTTGAGCTGATTTTAATTTTCTACATCCACACTCAGTACTTCATCTTCTGTTTTTAACAGTGTATAGACATCTTTTAGCATTTCATTATCAATATTGTAGCATCGAACTTGCAAGCGAACTTCGCCACTTGCTTGGTCTTTGACTGAGATATTTTCAATGCGGTAATCATGTTTCAATAATAAATCTGTCACTTTACTGATGCCGTTAGCAGAGCTCAGTTGAATGGCTAAACGAGTACGTTTTTTATAAGTTTTACGACGAACATAACGCTGCACAATAGGGCTAATACGAATGGCGATTAAAATCATTAAAGTGGCAATAATCGCATCAAAAATAAAGCCTGCACCTGTTGCCACACCGATAGCCGCCGCAGCCCAAATAATGGCTGCAGTGGTTAAGCCTGAAATCGCATCATTTTTCTTATGTAAAATTACCCCAGCACCTAAGAAACCTATGCCACTGATTACTTGTGCGGCAAGTCGCATAGGGTCAGTTCGAATATTATCTGAAACTTGTGCATAATGTTCTGCGGCTTGAATGGATACAATCGTCAGTATACAAGTAGTCACCGCAATAATGGCACAGGTTTTGACGCCAACCGGTTTGTGTTTTAGTTCGCGTTCTAAGCCAATAATCCCGCCA
>CAJMPC010000111.1:0-5834 GCA_905215245.1 uncultured bacterium
GTTATGTACAAAGTGTCACGCCGAATAGCTCATCAAGTGGTACATTAATTTATGGTAATCAAACTTTCTCCTCGACCAGTTTAAAAGGTGTAGGTGAACAATATTTTGATGTCGATGGCTTAAAACTAAAATCTGGTAATTTATTTTCTGCTCAAGATGTTGCTGATAACAACCAAGTAGCTTTAATTGATGAAAGTGCGAAAAAGTCAATTTTCCCGGATGAAAATCCTATCGGCAAAATTGTGATGTTCAATAAACGTCCATTACGCATTATTGGTGTGGTATCTGATAAACAAATGGGCGGGGCAAGTAGTTCACTTAATCTCTATGCGCCTTATACCACCGTGATGAATCGTATTTCGGGTAGCAAAAAAATTGGTTCGATTACCGTAAAAGTAGATGATTCGGTGAATACAACTGTCGCCGAGAAAGGGATTACTGAATTGCTGACCATGCGTCATGGTAAAAAAGATTTCTTTATCATGAATAGCGATACCATTAAACAAACTATTGAAAGCACTACAGGCACGATGAAATTGCTCATTTCTTCCATTGCCTTTATTTCGTTAATCGTTGGTGGTATTGGGGTAATGAATATCATGTTGGTTTCTGTTACTGAACGAACCAAGGAAATTGGTGTGCGCATGGCTATTGGTGCAAGACAATTTAATATTCTGCAACAATTTTTGATTGAAGCAGTGTTGATTTGTTTAATTGGTGGCGTGACGGGGATTCTGCTTTCGGGTTTAATCGGTCTGCTATTTAACGTATTTATGACTGACTTTACTATGGCATTCTCAACTGGCTCAATTGTTGCCGCAGTGGTCTTCTCTACCCTGATTGGTGTGATCTTCGGTTATATGCCGGCAAAACGTGCGGCACAATTAGATCCGATTACCGCCCTTGCACGAGAATAAAGAAATTTTGTAAAACACAAAAGAGCGGTTAAAATTCTCACTAATTTTTGACCGCACTTTAATTAAAAAGAAAGGAAAAAATCCATGTTAAAAATGAAAAAATTAACCTTAGCAATCGCGATGGCAACTGCTCTAGCAGGTTGTGCTAATATCGGTGATTCTTATAAAGCGAGCCAGCAGGATTACCAAAATTATGCGGAAATCACCAAACAATTTAATGTAAAAGAAAACTGGTGGGCGCTTTACAATGATTCACAATTAAATCGTGTGGTAGAACAAGCATTAGTTAACAACAAAGATTTAGCCAAAGCGTCTGTTGCCGTAAACCGTGCTTTATATAATGCAAACCTTGCAGGTGCGAATTTAATTCCTGCATTTAGCGGTTCAACCCAATCTTCCGCAAGTAAAAACGTGAAGACAGGTGGCAGCTCAACAGTAAGCCATCAAGGTGCATTAAATGTGAGTTATACGTTAGATTTATGGCAACGTTTAGCGGATACTGCAGATGCCGCAGAATGGTCACATAAAGCTACTGCTGAAGATTTAGAAGCAACCAAACTTTCACTCATCAACTCTGTTGTAACAACCTATTATCAAATTGCTTATTTGAATGATGCTATCAGCACAACCGAGGAAACCATTAAATACTACAACGACATTAGCAGCATTATGCAACGTCGTTTATCACAAGGTGTTGCGGACAGCGCAAGTGTAGATCAAGCACAACAAGCGGTGTTAAACGCACGTAATAACTTGATCAACTACCAAACGCAGCGTAAAACAGCAGAACAAACTTTACGTAACTTACTGAACTTAAAACCAGAAGAAGCATTAAATATCAACTTCCCACACATTCTTAATGTAAAAAATGTGGGCGTAAATTTAAATGTGCCCGTTTCTGTGATTGCGAATCGTCCTGATGTGAAAGGCTATCAATATCGCTTAAGCAGTGCATTCAAAAATGCCAAAGCAACTGAAAAAGGTTGGTTCCCTGAAGTCACTTTAGGCGGAAGCTTAACATCAAGTGGTACTAAAGTCGGTAACGCATTGCACAATCCAGTTGGTACAGGTTTAATCGGTATTAGCCTACCATTCCTCAACTGGAATACCGTAAAATGGAACGTGAAAATCTCTGAAGCCGATTATGAAACCGCACGTTTAAACTACGAGCAAAGCATTACTAAAGCCTTGAACGATGTAGATACCAACTACTTCGCCTACACACAAGCGCAAAGTGCCTTTGCTAACTTGCAAAAAACACACAGCTATAACCAACGTATCACCAAATACTATCGTGATCGTTACAATGCTGGCGTATCTGAATTACGTGAATGGCTTGCTGCGGCAAACACAGAGAAAAGCTCTCAGCTTTCTATCTTGAATGCGAAATACAACATCATTCAAGCAGAAAATGCCGTATATAGTTCAATGGCAGGTTATTACTCCCGTTAAAATCATGATTAAGGAAGTTTCGGCTTCCTTAATCTTTTTTATGGATATGAAAAATGAAAAAACAACTGACTTTTTATTTCATTCGCCACGGTAAAACCGTTTGGAATACGGAAGGTTTAATGCAAGGTCATGGCGATTCCCCTTTAACTAAAGAAGGCATTAATGGTGCGAAAAAAACAGGCGTGGCACTTAATAACATTCCTTTCATTGCCGCTTATTCCAGCATATTGAAACGTACTATCGAGACCGCCTCTCACATTATCGGAGAACGTGATATTCCCCTTTTCCATCACCAAGGTTTAAACGAACAATATTTTGGTACCTGGGAAGGTCAACTTGTCGATACTTTAAGAGAACATCCCGAATTCCAGCAACTCATTAAAGATCCTGCTAATTACAAAGCTCAAGTAAATGGTGGAGAAACGTTCGAACAATTGGGCGAACGTGCCATGAAAGCGTTACACGATATTATTAAGATCCACGATCAAGGTAATATTCTTATTGTGTCGCATGGCCATACCTTGCGTTTATTGCTTGCCTTATTAAATGGTGCAACCTGGCAAAATCACCGCGATGAAGATAAATCAGTATCGCTCATTAACACCTCAATTAGTGTTGTGCATTATGACGATGAGAACGGTTTTCGCGTTGAGAAAATAAATGATGCGGATCATTTAAAATAAGCCAATTTAGCTAAAAAAATAACCGCACTTTGGATGACCTAAAGTGCGGTTAATTTTTATGATGTTTTTGTGATTATTTCACTTCGCGGAATAAAATCTCGCTTGGAATCACAGAACCTTGCCAGTAAAGCTCAGTTGATACTTTCTCTGCTAAATCTAAGAAAGATTTCGCAATTTCACTGTCTGGTGCAGCAACCACTGTTGGTTTACCTGCATCCAAATCTTGACGAACTTGGATATTCAACGGTAACTGACCTAATACTTTCACATTGTATTTTTGTGCCATTTTTTCTGCACCACCAGTACCGAAAATCGCTTCATGGTGTCCACAGTTGCTACAAATATGCATAGACATATTTTCCACAATACCTAACACAGGTACAGACACTCGCTCAAACATCGATACCCCTTTCACTGCATCTAATAACGCGATGTCTTGTGGTGTTGTGACTACAACTGCACCCGTTACAGGGATTTGTTGTGAAAGGGTCAATTGAATATCACCTGTACCCGGTGGCATATCGATCACTAAGTAATCTAAGCTATCCCATAAGGTTTCATTCAAAAGCTGACTTAATGCACTACTTGCCATTGGACCACGCCAAATGGTTGCATTATCTTCATCCATTAAGAAACCGATTGAGTTTGCAGATAAACCATATGCTTTAATTGGGGTTATATGTTGATTATCTGGTGAAGTTGGGCGTTGATGCGGTGCACCTAACATATGCGGAATAGATGGACCGTAAATATCCGCATCTAAGATCCCTACGCGAGCACCTTGAGCTTGTAAAGCAAGCGCAAGGTTCACCGAAACAGAAGATTTCCCTACCCCGCCTTTACCTGAAGTCACTGCGATGATGTTCTTCACACCTTTTACAGCGGGTTGATTATTCGCACGTTTTAAAGTAGCGATTTGATAATTCACCACCCATTTGATTTCTTTACTATCGGTCGCTTTTAATAAGGCATCCGAAAGCTGTTGTTTCACTTGCTCCACGCCAGTGTTCCATGCAAAAGGCAATTGTAATTCAATGCGTAATACGTCACCGCCTTTTTCTACTTTCTTCAAAGTATTTAATGCGATTAAGTCTTTTTGCAAACTTGGGTGTTGAAATTGTTGGAAAAGTTGCAGAACCTGATATTGTTGTTCTGCCGTTAAATTTTCAGAAAAAGCAGTTGCCATAATATTCCTTTAATAGTAATAGGTAGTAGAGTAAATTTGTCAGGGATATTCTACCCCTTTTTCCCCTCAAATGTTAAGCTAAAAGTATAACTAAACTAGAAAAAATCGCACTAATCGGGTAACATACTCGCAATTTTTGCAAAAAGAATAAGAGAAAAATAATGACAACTCAACCTCGTAAAATTTTAGTCACTTGTGCATTACCTTATGCAAATGGCGCCATTCATTTAGGCCATATGTTAGAACACATTCAAGCGGATATTTGGGTACGTTTCCAACGTATGCGTGGCAATAACATTCATTTTGTCTGTGCAGATGATGCGCACGGCACACCAATTATGCTTAATGCCGATAAATTAGGCATTACACCAGAAGAATTAATCGCAAAAGCAAAAGCTGATCACGTCCGTGATTTTGCAGGCTTTAATATCAGTTTTGATAACTATCACTCTACTCACAGTGAAGAAAATAAACAAATCACCGCTGACATTTACAATAAGTTAAAAGCAAAAGGCCTCATTAAAACGAAAGTCATTTCTCAATTATTCGATCCTGAAAAGAATATGTTCTTACCGGATCGTTTCGTCAAAGGGACTTGCCCAAAATGTGGAGCTGAAGATCAATATGGTGATAACTGCGAAGTTTGTGCTTCGACTTATAGCCCGATGGATTTAATTAATCCTCGTTCAGCTGTATCAGGTGCAACACCAATCATCAAAGAATCTGAACATTTCTTCTTTGACTTACCTGCTTTTGAAGGGATGTTAAAAGAATGGACTCGCTCTGGCTCGCTTCAGCCTGAAATTGCAAACAAAATGCAAGAATGGTTTGAAAGTGGCTTACAACAATGGGATATCTCTCGTGATGCACCTTATTTTGGTTTTGAAATTCCGGGTGCGAAAGATAAATTCTTCTATGTTTGGTTGGATGCGCCAATTGGCTACATGGCTTCTTTCAAAAATCTCTGCGATCGTGAAGGCATTGATTTTAATGAATTCTGGGGAGAAAACAGCGATGCTGAGCTTTATCACTTTATCGGTAAAGATATCGTGTATTTCCACAGCCTATTCTGGCCAGCAATGCTAGAAGGGAGCGAATTCCGTAAACCAACTAATGTGTTTGCTCACGGTTATGTCACCGTAGATGGTGCCAAAATGTCAAAATCACGCGGTACATTTATCCAAGCTAGCACCTATTTAAATCACATTGATCCGGAATGTTTACGTTATTACTATGCGGCTAAATTAAACGATCGCATCGAAGATCTTGATTTCAACTTGGAAGATTTCGTTCAACGTGTCAATACGGATATCGTTAATAAATTAGTTAATTTAGCTTCTCGTAATGCAGGCTTTATTGCTAAACGTTTTGAAGGCAAATTAGCAGATAAGTTAGAAGACGAAGCACTTTTCGCTGAATTCACTGCACAAGCTGAACAAATCGCTGCTTATTATGAAAGCCGCGAATACAACAAAGCGATTCGTGAAATTATGGCATTAACCGATAAGGCGAATAAATATATTGATGAAAAAGCCCCTTGGGTCATTGCAAAAGAAGAAGGCAAAGAGGCTGAATTGCAAGCAGTTTGCTCAATGG
>CAJMPC010000112.1:0-5820 GCA_905215245.1 uncultured bacterium
ACAAGGCTTTACCTTGGAGTTGATTAGCCGTAGCCACGCTCGCCTCTTTCACATTCAAATCAACATAAAAGGCTGCATTTTGATGGGCATTTTCGCCGTAACGCATGGTTTGTTTACGCACGAAGTTAAGGTTTAAAGTCCGTGGGAATTGACCGCACTTCGCATTCGCATCTTCTTCCTCTGCCACATGATACGGTTTCACCATTTGTCCAAAATAGTTGGCAATCATAGAATCATATTGAGCGGTATGTTCAAATGCTTTAATCGCAAGGTCAAAACGAGTTTCAAGTGTTAGGCTGTTTTGGTGTTTATCCATTTCCGCAAGAATTGCGTTGAAATCATGATTATTCACCACGATCGCCACATCTTTATGGTTTTTCGCTGCAGAACGCACCATGGTTGGACCACCAATATCGATATTCTCAACCGCATCATCTAGGGTGCAATCCGGTTTAGCCACGGTGGCGGCAAACGGATATAAATTCACGACAACCATATCAATGCCTTCAATGCCATGTTGCTGCATGATAGCGTCATCTGTACCACGACGACCAAGAATACCGCCATGTACTTTTGGATGTAAGGTTTTCACACGACCGTCCATCATTTCAGGGAACCCCGTATAATCAGACACTTCAGTCACCGGCAAACCATGTTGCTCCAACAATTTTGCGGTACCGCCTGTGGAAAGTAGTTTTACACCACGCTGTATTAAGCCTTGAGCAAATTCTACGATACCGGTTTTATCAGAAACACTCAGTAAAGCCTGACGAATTGGACGATCTGTCATTACATTTTCCTTTCATTAAATGGTTAAAAATAAGCGGGGGGAATTATAGCGCAAACGTTTGCGTTTATATAGAAAAAATTTTCCTGGTAAGCGCACTTAAAGTGCGGTGGTTTATTTAAGCGATTTTAAAAACAAAAAAGCCCGCAAAATGCGGGCAATAAATGAATAAGATGATTAATTAACGTTTGCGGTTATCTAAAGAAAATGCACCAGCACCAGCAAACACAAAATAGAAGAACACGAGAGAGTAAAGTAAAGCGAGTTCACCACCGTTCGCGATTGGGAAGAATAAATTCCCTTTACCTGCAGCGTGCATAAAGAAATACGCATAAGCCATCTGACCTGAAAGGATAAATGCCGTTGGGCGAACAAATAAACCTAAAATTAATAGGATTGAACCGACAATCTCGATTACTCCACCGACGATCATCATTGGATCGCCCACTGCTCCATTACCGCCAGTCATTGAAATTGGGAATTCCCAGAATTTCGCTGTGCCGTGTAAGATAAACATATACGCAGCGATGATACGTAATAAAGCTAAAACATACGGAGAGTATTTTTCTAAGTTTTTCATAAAGTTTTCCTAATAAAAATAAAAAGTGATTTGAGAACCGGGCGTATATTAATGATTAACTTAAAGCTAAACAATACCTCAAATCGAAAAGGACTTTTTACTATTAGAAAATAATTTTACGCTTTGCTGATTTTCTGAATCCATTGTAAAAATTCAACAGGTGGCATGAATCCGTTAACACGACTGCCTTCAATTTCTTTTCCATCTTGGTTAAAGAATAAAATCGTCGGCAAACCTAGCACTTTATATTTTGTCATTAAAGCGCGGTTTTCTTCGGAATTTTTCGTCATATCCACTTGAAGTAGCAACATATCACCAAAGGCTTTTTGGACACTTGGATCACTAAATGTTTCTTTTTCAAACTCTTTACACGCCACACACCAATCCGCATAAAGATCGAACATCACAAGTGATTTATTATTTTCTGACAGTGCTTGTTGCAATTCAGCTTCACTTTTTACTTGTTTAAATTCAACATGAGAAACCGCTTTATTTTCGACCGCACTTGGTGCTTGGCTTTCGCCCCACACCCAAGTTTGAAGCGGTTTAACACTAATCATGGCTGCCACTAAAAAGAGAATTCGGAATACCCAACCGGTACCATTTTTTGGCATTTGGAAAGCAAACCAAATAAAGAATGCGGTACCAAGCATCGCCCATAATCTTGGCGTCCATTCATCCGGCAAAATACGAGAAATTAAGAATACTGGTAACGCAAGCATCACAAAGCCAAAGAGCTTTTTAACGGTTTCCATCCACATGCCTGATTTAGGCAGGATTTTATTCCCAAATAAAGTGATTAAAATCAGAGGGACGCCCATACCCAACGCGAGCAAATAAAGCGTGATCGCACCAGTAAATAAATCTCCACTCTGCGCCACGTAAAGCAAGGCGCCAGAAAGCGGTGCAGATGTGCAAGGCGAAGCCACAAGCCCAGCAATCATCCCCATTAAGAACACTCCACCAAAGGCTCCCGCTTTTTGCTGTTGGCTAAGTAAAGACAGTTTTGTTTGTAAGGAGCTTGGAAGCTGTAAAGTGAATACACCGAACATCGATAACGCTAACAAGACAAAGATGATTGATAAGCCAATCATCACATAAGGATGTTGCAACGCCACTTGGAATGGCAAACCAATTGCAGCCACAATCAAGCCTAGCAAGGTATAAGTCAGCGCCATCCCCTGCACATATACAAAACTTAATGCGAAAGCGCGCCACATATTAGGGCGTTGATTTTGACCAATCACTATCGCTGAAAGCAACGGCAGCATTGGCAACACACAAGGGGTAAAAGCCAAACCTAAGCCCAATAAGAAAAAGCCAAATACGGCATATTTGCTATTAAATAAGCTTTCCGCTAAACGATCTTGCTCTGCTTTAGGTTGTGCGGAAAGTGCGGTCGATTTTTCCGATGTTTTTTCAGTATTGGTGATCTGTGCAATCGGCAAATCCGCCACTTTGATTTCTTTCACTTCAGGCGGATAACAAAAGCCCGATGTACAACCTTGGTAAGCAATTTCAACCACATCTTCGGCTTTTAATGGCGGGGGGCTTGCTTTAAAAATAGCTTGCACGGGCTTTTTGAAAATCTTCATTAAGCCAAAATAAGGATCGTTATAATCTTCAGGTGAAATAGAAAATGTCGGCATATCAAATGATGAAATTTCCTCATGGTTGAGCTTCACGGAAATTTTCTCTTGATAGAGATAATACCCTTCTGCTATCGACCAATTGACGATCACATTTTCTTGATTATCGCTTTTCGCAGCTGAAAATTGAAAAGCGTCATCCACAGGTAAGAAAGCCGGTTTCTTATCAAAAAGACCGGCTTGAGTGGAAAGAGCGGTAAAAATAAAAAATAAAAAAAGAAGAATTCGCTTCATCATAAAGTCCCAACTATTGTTCCTACTAAAATTCTAGCATAGATCAAAAGAATGTTAATAATTTATGACTTAGATCATAAAATTAAATGTAATTTAAAAAAATGACCATACTTTTCTGTTGTTACAGCAATGTTACAACTATAAAATACGCTCATAACAAAATATAACAAGGAGCAATGAATGGCTACCCCAAAAATTCTCATCGTGGAAGATGAAGCGGTAACCCGTAATACGTTAAAAGGAATTTTTGAAGCTGAGGGCTATGAGGTATTACAAGCACAAGATGGTGCCGAAATGTATCGTCAGTTAAGCTCGGAAACGGTTAATCTCATCGTATTAGATATCAACTTACCTGGTAAAAATGGTTTATTACTGGGGCGTGAGTTACGTGAGAAAGCTGCAATTCCATTAATCTTCCTCACGGGACGAGATAACGAAGTCGATAAAATTTTAGGCTTGGAAATTGGGGCAGATGATTATCTCACTAAGCCATTTAACCCAAGAGAACTCACCATACGTGCACGCAATTTATTGCATCGCACGATGACATTAAATGGTAAAGAAGCCCATTTACAACGTGAGAACTATCGTTTTAATGGTTGGACACTGGATTTAAATAGCCATAATTTAATCACACCTGAAGGCATTGAATTTAAATTGCCTCGTAGTGAATTCCGTGCTATGTTGCATTTCTGCGAAAACCCTGGCAAATTGCAAACTCGTGAAGAATTATTGCTAAAAATGACAGGACGCGAATTAAAACCACAAGATCGTACTGTGGATGTAACAATTCGTCGTATTCGAAAACATTTTGAAGATCATCCTAATACACCAGAAATTATTGCTACCGTACATGGTGAAGGCTATCGTTTCTGTGGTGAATTAGAAGAATAATCGATCATTAAGTGATAGAAGGCTGAGTCAAATCAGCCTTTTGTTTTTTGCTATCCACGGCGAGATTCGGTAAAATCAACGCCAATTTACGATTAATGAACAACGGATAACAATGACCAAGAAGAAAGTCAAAGTCGGCTCCAACACCATTGCGTTAAATAAACGAGCCAGACACGAATATTTTATTGAAGATGAAATTGAAGCCGGCCTTGAATTACAAGGTTGGGAAGTAAAATCAATGCGCGCAGGTAAAGCCAATATCAGCGACAGCTATATCATTTTTAAAAATGGTGAAGCCTATTTATTTGGTGCGACCATTCAACCATTAAGCTTGGCTTCTACTCACGTGGTTTGCGATCCGACGCGTACACGTAAGCTTTTATTGAATAAACGTGAACTAGATAATCTTTTCGGTAAATCAAGCCGTGATGGTTTTACCATTGTTGCCCTTTCTCTTTATTGGAAAGGTGCTTGGGCAAAGATCAAAATCGGTCTTGCGAAAGGTAAAAAACAACATGATAAACGTGATGATATTAAAGAGCGTGAATGGAAAGTGGCGAAAGAGCGTATTATGAAAAATGCGCATCGGGGATAACTCTCCGACCAAACAGACAAAATGCCTTTCAACCGAAAGGCATTTTTCTTTTTCTCAATATGAAAAAAATTCTCATAGCTATGAATAAAATTATATTGATAATCGTTCTCTTTTGAATTAGTATCTTCGCCCAATTCTTTTCGTTATATAAGGAGCTCTAATGAAAAAAGGCATTCACCCTGAAAATTATCGTACCGTTTTATTTTATGATTCCAACGCGAAACAAGGCTTTCTGATCCGTTCTTGTGCTAAAACCAACAACACCATGAAATGGGAAGATGGTAACGAATATCCTGTATTTATGTGTGATACCTCATCTGCTTCTCACCCATTCTATACCGGTAAAACCCGTCAAATTGGGAATGAAGGTCGTGCAAGTGAATTTGCAAGCCGTTACGGTAAATTTGGCGCATTTAAATCAAAATAGGAATGTTCAATGAAAGTATTATCTTCACTCAAAAGCGCAAAAAACCGTCCTGGCTGCAAAATTGTTCGCCGCCACGGTGTTGTCTATGTCATTTCGAAAACCAACCCTCGCTTTAAAGCGCGTCAAGGTGGGAAAAAGAAAGGTTAAAGGCAATAAAAAAGAGCGGTCAAATTTCCGCTCTTTTTTCATTTAGGCATTAAGGTTTATAAATAAACTCAACGCCTTCTTCATCTTCTTCGTCCCAATCATCCCAGTCGTCATCTTCATCATCAAATTGATGTTCAGCGAGCTGTTCTTGATGGTAGTCTTCCCATTTGAATTTCACTTCTTCCGGTTTATTTTCTTCTACTTCCGCATCACGTGGATTCGCTTCAATGAAATCCATAATATCACGACAAAGTGGTGGCACATTTTTACCGGTTGCGGCAGAAATAAGGTGATACCCTTCTTCCCAACCAAGACGTTCCGTAATCTCTTGTGCTCGTTCATGCGCCTCTTCTTCAGTCATCGTATCAATCTTATTGAAGACTAACCAACGCGGTTTATCTGCCAATTTTTCGCTATATTGGAATAATTCTGACTCGATGATCGCAATATTATCTGCCGGATCGGATTCATCAATTGGGTTAATATCCACTAAATGAATTAACACAC
>CAJMPC010000113.1:0-5805 GCA_905215245.1 uncultured bacterium
ATAGTGATGGTGCCCCTTTCTACCGCGTTTACGTCTCACTTTATATTCTTGAACGAATTGACCTTCATCAGTGATATCAATCGTACCGTGTATATCATCATTATCTAATTTAGAAATTGCGCCACTTAAACGTTCATTTGTTGATTGAGTAAAGACCTTATCGTCGAGTAATAATTTTTGCCCTACAAAAATTTGACTTTGTTTATTATTTAGATCTTCACCTGAAAGGTGTAATTCTCCACCAATTAATATTTTTGCTGGGTCCTGATGTTCTATTGTTGAAGTAGTAGTTGTTCTCGTATAGCGCCATTCTTTCCAACCAAATCCTTCTATACGTGTTCCATTGTTTAATTGGAAATATGAATTTGGATTACGACTACCATTATTCAGGTTATAGTAGCCGTCAACACCACCTCGATAACGATGTGAATCACTTCCTAATGAATATTCATTAATCTGTTCTTTTTCTACTTTTTTACCTAATTTTAGGTGTAAATCTTGGTTTAAAAGATGATGTGTCTTAATCCAACCACTTCCTAAAGCTTCAATGGTCGCACTACCGTTATCAATGCTATTTGCATAACCAGTTGCTTGATTATTTTCATTTAACTGTCCACCAATATAGATATTACCTAAACTCATAATAAGTGAATGATTACGGTTTACTAGATTACCAACACCTTAATCAAGTCTCTCGCGAGCAGCGATAGTCGCTGCTGTTCCGTCAGTGTTCTCAAGATTATTTAAATTATTTGCTTGAATGGCAAGATGACTACCATAAATACGTGCAGTACCGATATTATTGACATCATTGGCTTTAATCACTGTGGTGTCACCATCTATTAAACCAAAGTTATCCAGTTTATTGGCTTGAATGCGAGTGTTTATCGAGGAAATTTCTGCATTAGCATTATTTTGAATAGTCGCGCCTTCAACTGATGCTGAATTACCTACCACAAGGTTAGAATTATTAACAAAATCACCTTTTGTTTTAAAAGTAAGATTATTACCTACACCAAAGGCTTTATTAAGCGTAAAGCTATCATTTAACTCAATACCCAAATCACCTTTTGTTCTAATCGAACCTTCATCCGCTAATGTTTTGGCTTGTAATGTTGTGCCAATCACCGATTCAATTTTTCCTAGTGCATTATTTACAACCAAGGTTAAATCTGGATTTACAATATCAACTCGACCAGTTGATAAAATCTCACCTTTTTGATTATCAAGAGATTGATTAATTGTAAGATTTGCTGATTTTCCAACATAAATGCCGCCAGATTGGTTTTCAACATGATCTGCATTCATTACTAAATTAGCTGTTTGAATACCTTGAGTAGGGGTATCTTGTTTAGCTTTTGTATTTTTATTATTTACATTTGTAACATTTAACACTAAACGATTTGTTGCACTAACCAAAGAGCCTTTATCACCTTCAGACTGGTTATCCATCTTGGTCAAATTTAATGTTGCATTCACACTTTGAACAATGCCACCTTTGTTATTTAAATTTGTACCAGATAATGTTAAATCCTGAGATGAAATTACACCTTGTGCATTATTTATTGCAGCAGAAGAAATCGCTGCTGTTTTCGCTGAAATATCACCTTGTGTATTATTCAAATTTTGGGTTTGAATCGTTAAATCAGACTCTCCCTGAATCACTCCTTTAAGGTTATTTAAATCATTTGCAAGCAATGTCGCACGAGAAACAGATGAAATAATGCCATCTTGGTTGTGTAAATTTTCTGTTTTTAATGATAGTTCACCTTGGCTATAAACAATACCACGCTGATTATTAAATTGATTAATTGATAAATCTGCGCGATTTCCGACAATTAACTTTCCTTCCTCATTATTAACTTGCTGTGCAGCCAATAAAACCTGTCCACCTAACATTTCACCTTTTTGGTTATTCAAGGTTGAAGTACTAATATCAAGACTATTTTTTCCAAATAAATAACCAGATTGAGACTCTATATGTCCTGCATTTGTGTTAAGTTTCACACCTTGATTTGACCAAATCACACCTTGATTATTTTGAATTAATGGCGTTTGAACAGAAAGCGTACCTTCTGCGACAATTTTCCCTTCTGTATTGTCTAATCCCTTTTGTAAATTTAATGCAAAAGCTTCGGCGCCACGTTGAATCCAACTGCCCTGATGATTATTAAGTTGAACACTATCCACCACAAAATGCTCTGCATTCAAATGTGCATTTTCAGTTGAAATAAGATTTGGGTTGCTTAATGTTGTTTTTCCTTCGCTATATAACGTTGTTTTATTCAGATTTAAAGCTGATTGAGCAGATTGGAGAGCAATGCTATCTCCACTTAATTGACTATCAGATAAATCAACCGTTTCCGCTCTCACATTAATCTCACCACTCGCTAGATGTTTTGCTTTGGATGAAATGGTCTTTTCAGCTGAAAGAGTAAGATTTGCACCTTGTGCATGTTGAGTATCTAGAGAACGAATTTCACCTTGCGTAGTATCCTGTACCGTAACGCCAGCAGCAACTAAAGCACCACTTTTTACTTCAATATTTTTCGCCTGATACTGAATATCGCCCTTAGCAACAGTTTCACCGGTTTGAGTAACTTTATCCTTAGCTTGAACAAAGCTCCCCCCTTGATGTGAAACAATTGAACCATGCTGCTCTACTCGAGTTTGTGAGCGCAATGCAACACCACCCAGTTTTGTTTCAATTTTACCTTTATTTTCAATAACCTTTTCTGCATTAAGATCAGCTTGGTGAGTTGCGCTAATCACCCCTTCATTAATAATGCGTCCTTGGCTATCAATTTTCACGTTTCCAGCAGATGCACCAATGTGCCCCGCATTGCGTACACCAAGACCTTGACCGCTATCCACTAAATGGATTTTTTCAGCATACATCCCACCTAATTGGCTCACATCCACACTGTAGCTTTGGTTTTCGCCTTGGGTATCAGAAGTGCGGTCAGTGTTGTCAGTATTTTTATCACCCACGTACACAACTGAATCATTGGTACGGTCAACATTGTTTTTACCCGTGGTAACTTTAATCCCTTTCTTCGACCAAACCCCACCTTTGATTTCGGCTTTCTCCGCGATAATATCGGTGTAATCAGATTGGCTGTTATCCATCCCTTTTTGACCAACAGTCACTTTACCGCCTTTTACGCGATAGCCTTTCAACTCGCCATTTTCTACTTCTGCTTTACCTGTTGTCAGCGTGGTGCGTCCCGCATTAATCACACCACAGCCATCACATTGGATACCACTTGGGTTGGCAATCACCACATCCGCTTTTTTACCCGCAACTTCCACATAACCTTTTAAACGGCTTGGATTAGCGGAGTTCACCTCGTTAAGAATGACTTTTGCTTCACCGCGAGCAAGATTCGGGTTACCTTGCACCCAGCCCGCCATTTGCGTTTGTGCTGCTTTACGAGCATTGTTTAACACGGCACCTTTCTCTGCCACATCAAATTGTGAATATTGGTTACGTGATACGCCACCAGCGCTTGGTGTTTGAATATTCACTTGCGGTAAACCATTGCCGGTTTGAAGTACTGTGGGTTGTTGATTACCCGGTGCAGATTTATCTGCACGAATGGCCATATCTTCTGCATGCACAGAAGGTGATAAGAAGACAAAGCCTAATGCTAACATTAAGCTAAAATGAATAGGATTAAGTGAAAGTGCGGTTGAAAATAATCCTGTTTTTTCTTGTTCTGAGCTCACATTTTCACTTTGTGCTTTACCTTGAGATTTTGCCAGCTCAGATACCACCACAAGCTGGTTTAATACACGGCTAAAAATCACTTTATAATGACGTTTATTCATTTTTTAATTTCCTTTAAAGTTTTAAATTCTGTTTGGTTTTAATCAATTTATTCATCTAAAAACGTGAGCATTAAAAACGGTAGCTCACATTAAATCCGGTTGTCACATGACTGGTTCTAAATCCTTCCGGTTTTTTAATTGGAACACCTACGAAATAATCATAGTTAATGCCCCATAGTTTGCCGCGAAGCCCGATTGCGCCACCCATTAAGCTATCACCAATTTGAAGCTCTTCTTGGCTGGAGTGTACTTTACCTCGGTCAATCCCTAAATAAAGCTCATGTCCTTTATTCGCGATATTCCAACCGAGCTCATTTCGCCATAACCAACCTTTTTCACCGGAAAGCGATAGCTCACCATCAAATCCGCGTACGGTATAACGACCACCAATACTCAATTTATCTTGTTGTGTTAAAGGTGTGCCGTTCCATTGTCCATTCCAACTGGTGTTAAAACGGAAAGGCTGATTACCGATAGTGAAAGGATAGGTAAAATCAATGCCTGCAGTAAAAATCTGCATACGGGAAGTCCCTTCACCAAATTCCTCTTCCGGAGCAGGTAAGGCTTTATTCCCACCCGTACCACGTTTATAGTTCGCAAACAGTTGTAACACTGTTTCGCCAATGTATTGGGTGTGATTAAGCCCCACTTCCCAACCAGCTGTTCGACGACGTTGCACTTCAATTTCGGTGTCATTGATATAGTTATGCGATTTTTTCGTCCATAACGCAGCATTCACATAGGTTTTATGAAGACTTCCACGAGATAATAAGCGACTTAAATTCGCTTTCATTTGTTGGCTTTCACCTGAATAGGTATAAGACTCAAATGCGCCCGCCACCGTTTGGTGATAAGAATATTTTGAACCGGAAAGGGTTAAGAGATAGTTCTTCCAAGGAATGGAATAATAGAGACTGACATTTTTACTGCCATAATCGCCTTCCGCATCATCGCTATCACGTTTAAAGCTACGTGTACCACTGATATAGAACATATCATTAAGTGTTAGCACGTTATCCCAAGAAAACGTAGCTGAACCTTGTAAACGACCCGTAGCTTTACTGCCTGAATCATCTAATCCTAAGGTTAAATGAAAAGGTAAGCTTTGCTTATAAGCAATCACCACATCAGTTTCACCTACTGCATCCGTTGGCACAAGCTCCATATTCGCATCAGCACTCGGTACACGTTTTAAGTTTTCTAAACCTTGTTCAATGTTGCGAATATTTAATATATCCCCCTGCGCCATTGGCATGGCAAACCATAGGGTACCACGGGTGGCAAACGGAATTGCACTTTGGTCTTGTAATTGAATGCGACCCACTTTACCCGGAATCACAGTGAGTACGAGCATGCCTGAACGTAAATCCTGTGGCTCCACTACCACGCGGGTCGTGACATAACCAAAATCAATTAAACGATTTTGAATACGACGAAGTAATACATTAATCCCCTCCGAGCCAATACAAGCCGGCAGCGCAAAATCACGCTCAGCATAAACTGACTTTAATGCCCAAGAGAATTGGCTTGGTTGGATTAACTTAAGAGAAGAGGCTGATGAATTTTCTTCTTCAGCTTGATAATCGGTCAGCACCAATTGATTGATAGGAAAACATTGTGCTTCATTCTGTGGAAAGCCAAGTGAGGCTTCTTTTTCACCCTCTAAACGCACATTCGCGGATTGCGTTTGCTGGGCTAAAATAGCCGCATCTTGTTCAGCTTGTTGCCTCTGTTGTTTGGCATCGATTTGTTTTTCTACATTTGCATTTGGTGAGCTTGGCGCTGCCAATACGAAAGAGGAAATAAATAATAAACTAGAAAGAAAGGAGCGTGATAAGTTCTTCATTATACTTCAGAGATTAAGTTATTGATAAATTTGCGATATGATATCAAAACTTGTTTTAAAATTCTATAAACTCATATTCTCAATAAAAAAAGTGCGGTCAGTTTTTAAGAGGTTTTAAAACGCTTTGA
>CAJMPC010000114.1:0-5751 GCA_905215245.1 uncultured bacterium
TTTAATCCTACCTATTTTTTCAAACATCCTTTAATACGAAATGATATATGCAAGTCCACGAACTGTAATTTAAAACAATAAAAACAGTAAGTTAAAAATACACTATACAATTATTCTCAAAATAAAAAACAGGCCGTCTGAAAATCTTTCAGATTGAAATGAGTTTTTTGCATAAAAACCTTTTAAATATATTGAATAGTCGGTAAATAACCGATCGTTAAATCTAACGGGCGATTGCTGGTTATTGTATTTTTTCTGTTCTCAATGAAAAATCTTGATGTCATGGCTTTTTCACCATGATTAAAGAAAATTTCAATAATTGAGTGATCAAAGAAAATTTCAACAGTCTGTAGATTTTCAATTTCGCAGAAGCGTTTTGTATCGAATTTCTCCATTAATTCCGTTTGTTCGCTTTGACTGCGATCTAAGCAGATCAAGCCATTTTTATAAGATAGACGCAGTGATTGTCCTTTGTCATTTTGGAAGAAGGTTAAGTCAAAGGCTTGGTTATTTGCCTCAAATTTGATATAAGCGCAATCTAAATTTTTAATCTCGGCTTGTCCATTAAGATGATACGGATAAAGTGCGGTCAGATTTTCGTCTATTTTAGCAATCGGACGTTGATAAATTTTCGTCCCTTCTAAGCGCAATTCTCTTGGCAAGGTTAAAGCAGAATGCCATTTAAATTTATCTGTTGGATAGGTTAAATCTGGTAAACCAATCCAACCGAAAAGCACCGCATGAGTTTGATTATCTAGGCCGCCAAACGTTTGTGGTGCGTAGAAATCAAAGCCCTGATCTAATTCGCTAATATATTCTGCTTCAAAGGTTAAATCTGTTAATTTGCCCACAGCATAAGTCGCATGATAATTATTTTGGAATTGATGCGCTTCCCGATCTTTACCTTGTGGCGACCAAATAAAGACATCTTTATCACCGAGTTTCAATAGGTCAGGGCATTCCCACATAAACACGTTTTTATTGTCAAAAGCAGGTAAGGAAAGCTCACCTAATAAACGTGGCGTATCTTCAAGATTGTCCATTTCAAAAATAATGGCTGTTCCTGTGAGGTTTTCTCGCTGTGCGCCGCAGATAAAACGAATTTTACCGTCTTCAGTAAAATACGGTTTAGGATCACGAACATGCTCTGTATAACCTTCAGGCGCATTTTCAATTAACGGACGTTTGCTAAGCAATTTCCCATTAAGATCGAAAATCGCTAAATTTTGATAAGGCACGCGTTGATTATCACTTGGACGACGAGTATTGCCAGTGTAGAACATGGCCAATTTATCACCGACTTTTAAAGCACCACCCGAATAACAGCCGTGAGACTCAAAAAGCTCGCAAGGAATCAGATCATCTGCTGATTGATAATGTTGGAAATCTTTCGTGATTAAATGCTTCCAATGTTTCATCCCGTGAATTGCATCGAATGGAAACCATTGATAGAACAGATGATATTTCTCTCCATCGAAGATCAAACCATTCGGATCATTCATTAAGCCAGTTGGTGGGGCAATATGAAGGTGCGGTCGAAAATCTTTGTCTTTTTGCACGGTTTCAGCAATTTCTGTGAGTTCGCCTTCTTCTGCGGCTAGAATGCTTTTGTATTTGCCATTATTGAAAATAATCATCGTGATCGTGCCTCGTTAATGTGATCGGGTAAATAAAAGGTGCAATAATTTGCACCTTTGATCCTTAGTTGGCTAGGAACGCTGCTAATTGTGCTTTATTTGGTAGCGCAGACATCGCCCCTTTTGCTGTCGTAGCAAGGGCACCACAAGCATTGGCTTGACGGATAATTTGTACAAGCACCTCATTTTCTTTCCAGTTTGGATGCTGTGAAAGACCCGCAAGCAGGCCACCAACGAAGGCATCACCTGCACCTGTTGTATCAACCGGTTGTAAGGCTTTTCCAGCAATTACATCTTTTTTACCTTCCAAGTGATAGAGTGCGCCATCTTTACCTAAAGTCACGATAATCAATTTTTCAGGATAAAGTGCGGTCACTTTTTCAAAGGCTTTTTCAAGACTATCGGTATTAGTCAGAAGGGTTAATTCTTCTTCAGAGAATTTCAATACGTCAGCTAATGCAACGGCTTCCATTACCACGGTTTTCATTTCTTCTAGGCTAGACCAAAGTGACTCGCGTAAATTAGGGTCAAAAGAGAAGAAACCGCCAGCGGCTTTAATACGCCGAATGGCTTCGAAAGTCGCTTCGCGAGATGGATTATTAATCAGCGCAATAGAGCAGCAATGTAGCCATTCACCTTGTTGGAAAGGCGGTAAATCACTGGCTTGTAAGAACTGGTCCGCACTTGGATTTACCATAAAGGTAAAACTACGCTCGCCATTATCTAAACCAACCACAACCGTAGAGGTGCGATGTTGCGGATCTAAAATCATATGTTGTGTATTCACATTTTCCGCATTTAAGGTGTCTTGCATAAATTGGCCAAGGGGATCGTTACCTACGCGACCAATAAAGGCACTTGGGCTGCCTAAGCGTGCTACGCCAACAGCCACATTTGCAGGCGCACCACCGGCACAGCGTAAATAATGATTTTCACCGTCAGGAATAAGATCGACAACCGCATCGCCGGTTACCCAGATTTTTTGGCTCATTTATTTCCCCTCTATAATGGATATCAGTTAAAAAATAACCGCACTTAAAAAGAGCGGTCATTTTTATAGATGTTTTATGCGATGGTTACGCGTGCAAACTTACGTTTACCGACTTGGTAAACATTTGTGCCTTTTGGCGCATTGACTTTCATGTCTTCGATTTTTTCGCCATTGATTTTTACACCACCTTGTTTCGCTGAGCGAATCGCTTCAGAAGTAGAAGGAACCAGTCCCGCTTCTTTTAATAAGGTTGCTAAACCAATTTCGCCTTCAAAGGTGAATTCAGGCATTTCATCCGGCATTGCACCTTTTTGGAAACGGTTAATAAATTCTTGTTCAGCTGCCTCTGCAGCTGCTTCATCATGGAAACGTGCGATGATTTCTTTGGCTAATAAAATCTTCACATCACGTGGGTTTTTACCATTTTCCACTTCTGCTTTTAATTCAGCAATTTCAGTGAGTGGACGGAAAGAAAGTAAGTTATACCAATCCCACATTAATTCATCCGAGATCGACATGATTTTACCGAACATATCGCTTGGTGCATCTGTCACGCCAATGTAGTTGCCTAATGATTTAGACATTTTCTTCTCACCGTCTAAACCAACAAGTAATGGAAGCGTAATCGCTACCTGTGGTTTCTGACCAGCTGATTTTTGTAACTCGCGACCAACAAGTAAGTTGAATTTTTGGTCTGTACCACCAAGTTCAACGTCTGCTTCTAAAGCAACAGAGTCATGGCCTTGTAATAAAGGATAAATAAATTCGTGAATTGCGATAGGTTGGTTGTTACCAAAACGTTTTTTGAAATCATCACGTTCTAGCATACGCGCTACGGTGTAGTTACTTGCTAAACGGATCATCCCTTCAGTACCCAATTTACCCAACCATTCAGAGTTGAATACGATTTTCGTTTTTTGTGGGTCTAGAATTTTGTAGATCTGTTCTTTATAGGTTTCCGCATTGCGAAGCACATCTTCGCGGCTAAGCGGTGGGCGAGTGGTATTTTTACCAGATGGGTCACCGACCATACCAGTGAAATCACCGATTAAGAAATAGACTTCGTGGCCTAATTGTTGGAATTGACGAAGTTTGTTTAATACCACGGTATGCCCTAAGTGAATATCTGGAGCAGTAGGGTCTGCACCAAGTTTAATTTTAAGTGGGCGATTTTCTTTTAGTTTTTCGATTAAATCCGCTTCAGAAAGAATCTCATCAGTACCGCGTTTTAGTTCTGCGAGAACGGTATTAATATCAGTCATTCTATTTCCTAATGTTATTTCAATATTAAAGGCTACATTATAGAGAATATGGCTGAAATGAAAAGATTGAGATGAAAAAAAACGCCTATTTGTGGGGAAATAGGCGTGAAGTTGGAGTGATTATCTGTTTGTTTTTGGAATGGCTAGATGATAACTATTATCAAATACCTTGTCAATAACAAAATGCAAATAATTCTCAATTATTTTTTTAATCGATGTAAGGTACACTTTCTGTGAGAGAAAGTGCGGTCGGAATTCCATCTGAAATTTCGAATTTTCCCGCATAAGCATAAGCTTCAACGCCCTGAGATTTGGCGTCTTTTAAAAGTCGATCATATTCAGGATCCACAAACTCAGCGATTTTAAAACGATCGAAGCCATCATGTAATCCGGCAAAGAGAACAACCGCTCGATGTCCTTGTTTTTTCATGGCTAAAAGCTCACGAACATGTTTTTGTCCACGAGTAGTCACCGCATCGGGAAACATGCCTAATGTACCTTTTACAAAGGTGATTGATTTCACTTCAACATAACAATCTGGCAAGCCTTCACCTTTAAGTAAGAAGTCGATACGGCTATTTTCTTCACCATATTTCACTTCAGGATAAATTTCATCATACATAGCCAGTTCTTTAATTTGTTTATTTTGCAAGGCTTCAAAGACTAACTGGTTGGATCTGTGCGTGTTAATACAAACAAGTTGGCCATTTGCTAATTGTGTTAATTCCCAACTATGTGGATATTTTCGCGTTTGGCTATCAGAATGAGAGTACCAAACGGTATCACCTTTTTCACCACAGCCAGTCATTGCACCGGTATTTGCACAATGAATCGTGATCACTTCGCCATTTGGTAATTCAATATCAGTCAAAAAGCGTTTATAGCGACGAATTAATTTTGCGGATTGTAGAGTAGGGAGTTGCATGATTGTTCCTTGTTAAAAGAAAGTGCGGTCAAATTTAATGATGAAATTGACCGCACTTTGTTCTTATGAATGTTTAGTAAATATTAAACAATTATTCAATGGCATATTCAATGGTCACGACTAAGCGAGCTTTTTTCTCAATCGTGCTTGTGTCGTAGCTACCAGTGTAATCGCTAGAGTCATCCGCATCGGGATTTGGCGCTTGAATGTAGAATGGCCCTTGTGAAGCGGATTTTAACACGCCAACTTTTACGTTACTGGTTTTCGCGAACTCTTCAGCGCGAACATGTGCATCTTGTGTTGCTTTTGAAATTAATTCACGTTTTATTTGTTCAAGGTTTTCTAAGTAGTAATTTGGATCACCAAAACTAATGTCTTGGTTGTTGGCAACCAATTGATGAATATTGGTGAGGGCTTTCTGTAACTTCGTCAATTCTTTAGTTGAAATTCGGATTGATCTTGATGCATCAAAGCCATTTTCTCTACTTTTGGTTTCACCTTTTTCATTTTCATAATAGTCAGTGTGAGTAGAAACATCTAATTCTGTGATTTCTCGATTTTCATCAGCGAAACCTTGAGCTTTAAGAAAACGAACGGCTTCATTCAAGTTTTTCTGATTCGCTGCCATTGCATCATTATAAGTTGGGCCCCAACCATTTACACGAATAACCCATGTACCTTGTGTTGATGTATAGTGACTTTCTGCCAATCCTTTAACTGAAATAGAGCCGGTCTGGCGTAAATTTTTAAATTGATTACCTAAGATAAACGCTGATGCCATCAATCCAACTGCAAGAATGATGCCAAAAATAGCGAGATAAGATTTTTTGCTGTTCATATAATGTCCATGATGTAGAATAAAAGAGTAGTTATTATAATCTAAATTTTAGAGATGTAGATATACAAAATATCTTGATAAGATTAATTTTATGAAAG
>CAJMPC010000115.1:0-5692 GCA_905215245.1 uncultured bacterium
CGCACTTTAGGTCATCCAAAGTGCGGTTATTTTCTTTAGTGTTTTACAACAAAGGCTTTATTAAGCTTGTGTTGCTTGGATCGCGGTTAATGCGATGGTGTAGATGATATCATCCACTAATGCACCACGAGATAAGTCATTAACCGGTTTACGCATACCTTGAAGCATTGGGCCTACAGCCACTAAATCAGCAGATCGTTGCACCGCTTTATAGCCGATGTTACCAGCGTTGATATCAGGGAATACAAATACGTTTGCATGACCAGCCACTTTAGAGTTTGGTGCTTTAGAAGCAGCCACATCTTTCATTACAGCTGCATCGTATTGTAATGGACCGTCGATTAATAAATCAGGACGTTTTTCTTGTGCAATACGCGTTGCTTCTTTCACTTTCTCTACAGATTGACCTGAACCAGAAGTACCGGTTGAGTAAGAAAGCATTGCGACTTTCGGATTTAAACCAAATGCTTTTGCTGATTCAGCAGATTGAATTGCGATTTCAGCAAGTTGTTCAGCTGTTGGCTCTGGGTTTACTGCACAGTCTCCATATACTAATACTTGGTCTGGTAATAACATGAAGAATACAGACGAGATAATTGAGCTACCTGGTGCTGTTTTGATGATTTGCATCGGTGGACGAATGGTATTTGCAGTGGTGTGAACGGCACCAGAGACTAAACCATCTACTTCGCCTGCTTCTAACATCATCGTACCTAATACAACGGTGTCTTCTAATTGTGCACGCGCTTGTTCTTCCGTTAAACCTTTAGATTTACGTAATTCAACCAAACGAGCAACGTAGTTTTCGCGTACATCAGCTGGATTGATGATCGTTACATCAGCACCTAAAGTCACGCCTTGTTCTGTCGCAACTTTTTTCACAGATTCTGGATCCGCTAATAATACCGATTTTGCGATACCACGTTCAGCACAGATTGCTGCAGCTTTAACAGTACGAGGCTCATCACCTTCTGGTAATACGATGGTTTTACCTGCTTTGCGTGCTAAATCAGTTAATTTGAAACGGAATGCTGCTGGAGAAATACGTGCTTCACGAGTAAGTGGCGCAGCGATTGCTGTAGCTAACGCTTGTGCATCTAAGGTTTTAATTTTGCTTGCTTGCGCACCAAATACACCTAAGATTTCAGAGTTGTTCACTCCGCCAAATTCTGAAGCAACGGCTTCTACTAATGTGCCTTCTTCATTGTTTGCCACTAAGATAATTTGTGCATCTAAGGTTTGTGCAATCGCGAAGTTTAAGCTATTTGCAAAAGGCGCTTGAGCTGAAGGTTGAACACCTTTAACAACCACTAAATTTGCATTTAATGCTTGGAAATCAGCAACGATTTTTTCTAATAACACGTCTTTTTGATTATTTGCGATTAATGCTTGAGCTACTTTTACATCTTCTACTGCATTGAATACGACAGCGCCTGTTGTTTTAGCTGCGTCTAATGCTGCCGCTAAATTTGCTTCTGCGCTAGTTGGAATAAGAATAACTGCTTTAGTCATTTTGATATACCTTTTAATGAATGAAAAAACCTGCTGATTTCTCAGCAGGTTTGAAGGAAGTTGATTAGCCCGCTAAACGTGCTGTATCTTGTGCAATTACTAATTCTTCGTTGGTTGGAAGAACGATCGCTTTGAATGCAGAGTCATCAGCAGTGATTACGCCTGATTTGCCAAAGCGAGCAGCAAGGTTACGTTCTTGGTCTAATTTGATACCGAATAATTTTAAGTGGCTTAACGCTAGTTCACGAACGTGAGCTGAGTTTTCACCAATACCACCCGTAAATGCGATGGCATCTAAGTGATCATCACCTAAAACGGCCATGTATGCACCGATGTATTTTGCTAAACGGTAGCTGTAAACATCTAATGCACGTTTTGCTTCTGGTTTAGATGCATCGTTGTAGTTATCTTCTGCGTAACGACAGTCGCTCGTTACTTCAGTTAAACCTAAAAGACCTGATTTTTTCACTAAGGTCTCTTCGATTTGATCCATTGACATGCCTAAATTTTTGTATAGGTAGAAAACGATCGCAGGGTCGATATCACCACAACGTGTGCCCATAACTAAACCTTCTAATGGAGTTAAACCCATAGATGTATCAATACATTTACCATGACGAACAACAGAAACAGAACCACCGTTACCTAAGTGACAGATGATTGCGTTTACTTGGTCTGCTGGTTTGCCTACGTATTCAGCGACTTCACGAGAAACGAAGTAGTGACTGGTACCGTGTGCACCGTAGCGACGTACGCCGTGTTCTTTGTAAAGTGAGTATGGAAGTGCATATAAGTATGCTTCTTCTGGCATGGTTTGATGGAATGCTGTATCAAATACGACAACGTTCTTATCTTTTAAGTGTGGGAATGTTTTGAATGCTTCACGGATACCGATTAAGTGAGCAGGGTTGTGAAGTGGTGCAAATTGTGCAGCATCTTCAATACCTTTAACCACTTCATCTGTTACAACAACAGATTGGGTGTATTTCTCACCACCGTGAACAATACGGTGACCAATCGAGGTGATAGAGTTTTTAAGCTCATCAGTCATAATGTTTGACGCGATGAAATTAAGCGCTTCAGTGTGCGCTGCACCAGCACCTAAATCTGCGCTACCTTTTTCACCGTTAAGTTTCCACTTAATACGAGCTTCAGGAAGGTAAAATGCTTCAGCTAAGCCTGATAATTTTTCTTCACCTGTTGCAGGATCAAGGATTGCAAATTTTAATGAAGAACTACCACAGTTAAGGATGAGAACAAGTTTTGACATAGGAACCCTATTTTTGATTGAGGTTAATAAAAATCCATTCAAAAGAACAGACTACAAATCTTGCATAGAATACACCTTTTGGCGTATAAAATAAATTAACTGGAGGGGAAAAATACGATCTTTTATTAGAAAAGTTGAAAATTTCAACAGTTTCTAGTTAGGGATGACAATTAAACCTAAACTAGAGTATTATAAGTGCGGTTATTTTCTAGGATGTTTTTATGTCATCATTTTTTTCAACCTTAAAACAAGGGCAAATTTATTTGCAAACGTGGCCATTAGAAGCGAAGCTCGGCATTATTTTTCCCGAAAATCGCATTATTAAAGCCACAAAATTTGCACAAAAATTTATGCCTTTTATGGCAGTATTTGCGGTGGTCTGGCAGCAACTTTATGCCAAAGCAGATCTTACTGCATTTTCGCTTGCTATTTTAACCGCATTTTGTGCGTTAGCGATGCCATTTCAAGGTTTATACTGGTTGGGGAAACGAGCAAAATCACCCTTAGAACCGCAAAGTTCTCAGTGGTTTTATGAGATTAGTGAACGTTTAAGAAAACAACATGAAAGTTTGCCAACTGTGCAAGATAAACCGACATATCAACACTTGGCAGAAGTACTACAAAAGGCACAGCAAAAATTAGACAAAGCATTTTGGCAGGAAATCTAGCCAATACTTCAAATTTAATTGACGCAAACGTTTTCCTTTTGTTGTTTTTTATGTAAAATACTGCGGTCGCAATGGCGGCCCTTTTTAATTGAGAGACTATTTAATGATTGATTACATTATCATTGGCATCATCGCATTTTCGATTATCGTGAGTTTATTACGTGGGTTTGTGCGAGAGGTGATGTCCCTTGCAAGCTGGGTCGTTGCATTTATTGTCGCTAGCCAATTTTATCCTTATCTTGCCACCTATCTTACTCGAATCGAATCTGACTATGTGCGTAATGGCACGGCAATCGGCATTTTATTTGTTTTAACCTTAATTGTAGGCGGCATTGTTAATTATGTGATTAGCCAATTAGTGGATAAAACAGGACTTACCGGAACAGATCGTGTTCTCGGTGCGGCATTTGGCTTAATTCGTGGGGCGTTAATCGTTGCTGCGATCTTATTCTTCTTGGATACCTTCACTAACTTTGAACAAACCGATTGGTGGAAAGAATCAAAATTAATTCCTCATTTCGGCTTCATTATTGAATGGTTCTTCCAACAACTACAAGCAAGTTCTAGTTTTTTAAACTCAACTTTTAAACAATAAGGTAGTCAATCAGTATGTGTGGAATTGTCGGTATCGTTAGCCAAAATCCGGTTAATGAATCCATTTATGCAGCATTAACGTTATTACAGCATCGAGGTCAAGATGCGGCGGGGATTGTCACAATCGATGATGAAAACCGCTTCCGTTTGCGTAAGGCTAATGGTCTTGTAAGCGATGTGTTCAGACAAGAGCATATGTTACGTTTACAAGGTCACGCAGGCCTCGGACATGTACGTTATCCAACCGCCGGCAGTTCAAGTGTATCTGAAGCTCAGCCTTTCTATGTTAACTCACCTTATGGTTTAAGCCTTGTTCACAATGGTAACTTAACCAACTCAACCGAATTAAAAGATAAATTATTTAAAGAAGCGCGTCGTCATATAAATACCAATTCGGATTCAGAACTTCTTCTCAATATTCTTGCAAATCATTTAGATAGAGTGAATAAATACCATCTCGATCAGCAAGATATTTTTAATGCAATTCGTGCGACACACAAAGATATCCGTGGTGCTTATGCATGCTTAGCGATGATTATTGGACATGGCATGGTGGCATTTCGCGATCCGTTTGGTATTCGTCCACTCGTGTTAGGTAAACGAGAAGAAAACGGCTTTGTAGAATATATGTTTGCCTCTGAAAGTGTGGCATTAGACGTCGCAGGTTTTGAATTAGTGCGTGATGTTGCACCAGGTGAAGCGATTTATGTAACCTTTGATGGCCAGCTCTATGCTGAGCAATGCGCAGAAAGTGCGGTCTTAAATCCGTGTATTTTTGAATACGTGTACTTTGCTCGTCCTGATTCAACAATAGACGGTGTGTCTGTTTATGCCGCACGAGTTCACATGGGCGAACATTTAGGTAAAAAAATTGCAAAAGAATGGGCGGATGAAGCAGATAACATTGATGTAGTGATTCCAGTACCAGAGACTTCAACGGATATTGCGTTACAGATTGCGAAAATCTTAGGCAAACCTTATCGTCAAGGTTTTGTGAAAAACCGATATGTTGGTCGTACATTTATTATGCCAGGCCAAGCTCAACGTATTAGTTCAGTCCGTCGCAAGCTCAATACGATTAAAGCAGAATTCAAAGATAAAAATGTGTTATTAGTTGATGATTCTATTGTTCGTGGTACAACATCAGAACAAATCGTGAGTATGGCTAGAGCAGCAGGTGCGAAGAAAATTTACTTTGCATCCGCGGCACCAGAAATTCGTTATCCGAATGTGTACGGTATTGATATGCCAACAAAACAAGAACTTATTGCCTATGGACGTAATGTTGACGAAATTGCGAAATTGATTGGCGTAGATAAATTAGTTTTCCAAGATCTTGAAGCGCTGACAGAATCAGTACGCCAAGAAAACCCAGCTATTCAAGGATTTGATTGTTCAGTCTTTACCGGTGAATATATTACGGGCGATATCACACCAGAATACCTTGATAGCATCGCTTCTCAACGTAGTGATTCGGCAAAGAAAAAACGGGAAAAAGATGCAAGCAACCTTGAAATCCATAATGAAGGTTAATCGCGTTTAAGATCGTAAAAAAGCACTAAATTCAATGAAGCGTTTAGTGCTTTTTCTTTTTGATTAAATAAAATATAAAGAAAAATGACCGCACTTGATATATTCAAAGCACGGT
>CAJMPC010000116.1:0-5614 GCA_905215245.1 uncultured bacterium
CGTAAACAGTTTGGTATGGTGCTGCAGGATGCTTGGCTTTACGAGGGGACGATCAAGGAAAATCTTCGTTTCGGGAATTTACAGGCCACTGATGAGGAAATTGTAGAAGCGGCCAAGGCAGCTAATGTGGATCACTTTATCCGTACATTACCAGGTGGATATAATATGGAAATGAACCAAGAGTCAAGCAATATCTCGCTGGGTCAGAAGCAGCTGCTTACGATTGCGAGGGCTCTTTTGGCCAATCCTAAGATTCTGATTTTGGATGAGGCGACCTCATCTGTCGATACACGTCTTGAACTTTTGATTCAGAAGGCTATGAAGACACTCATGCAAGGGCGGACCAGTTTTGTCATTGCTCACCGACTGTCGACCATTCAGGAGGCAGATAAGATTTTGGTACTCATAATAGTCTCTTAAGTATTGATAAGAAAAAGTGCGGTCATTTTAACCGCACTTTTTGATTTTAGCCATTGATACCTTTGAACAATGCTTTGGTTTTTACTTTTTTACCTTCAGCTTCGTTTTTAAGATCTTCTTCTAGCTCAGGAAGTACTTCGTCGTTATACCATTTAGGGTGGTGTTTTTTCGCCCAGCGAACGGTTACCCAACCTTCCACGATACCACGAATGGAGCCTTTCACCCAGAATGCCATGTACATGTGTACCAAGATACCGGTGAACAACATGAATGCACTTAGTGAGTGAAGTAAAATCGCAAAACGCAACACTGGGATAGAGAAGTAGTGTGAGAAATATTGACGCCACATAATGATGCCGGTTACAAGCAAGGTAACCATCGCCAAGTTCAATGTCCAGAATAACATTTTTTGACCAAGGTTATACTTACCATTATAAGCAACAGCGTGTTCATTTCCTTTCAATACTTCAAGCATGCCTTTTAACCAGCGGATATCGTTTTTCTCTGGAATATTGTGATCCCAGTAAAGATAGCCAAGGAAAATAAAGGCAACAAACATAATGATACCGGTGAACGGGTGAATTGCTCGCGCCAGTTGCGGGGTACCTAAAATCTCAGTTAACCATGCAAAATCTGGGAAGAAGAAAGCCACACCAGTGAACATCGTCATAAAGAAGCAGATTACGAGTAGCCAGTGGCTAAAACGAGCAGGCGTTCTGTGACGAATGATTCGAGTATCATTGCTAATCTCAATCTTACTCATCTTTGCCCCCTTTTCTATCTTCTTCTTCAAATTCGTGGTGATGATCTTCCACGTCTTCTTCTACGTTTGGACCTACAGCTAAGTAGTGACCAATTTCAGCAAGCGCTAAACCACCCATTGCCACAGCGGCTACCGGTTTCAAGATATCTTTCCACAAGGTAACTGTTGGGTCGATTTGAGGATCTTTTGGTAATCCTGAATAAAGTTCTGGTTTATCTGCATGATGAAGTACATACATAACATGCGTACCACCTACGCCTTCAGGGTCGTAGATACCTGCATTTTCGTAACCACGTGATTTTAAGTCAGCAACACGTTGTTCTGCGTAAAGTTTCATTTCTTCTTTAGAACCAAAACGAATTGCACCGGTTGGACATGTTTTCACGCAAGCCGGTTCTTGGCCTACAGAAACACGATCCACACAAAGGGTACATTTGTACACGCGGTTGTCTTCAGGGTTCATACGTGGAATGTTGAACGGACAACCTGCAATACAGTAACCACAACCGATACATTTATCAGATTGGAAATCCACGATACCGTTCGCATATTGGATGATTGCACCAGGTGCAGGACAAGCTTTTAAACAGCCTGGTTCTGAACAGTGCATACAACCATCTTTACGGATTAACCATTCTAAACGATCATTTTCTTCCACTTCATTAAAGCGCATCACAGTCCATGCTTTTGCGTTGAGATCTACTGGGTTATCGTAGATCCCCACACATTTTGCATTGACGTCAGAACGGATATCATTCCACTCTGAACAGCCCACCTGACAGGCTTTACAACCGATACAGGTGGATACGTCGATTAATTTTGCTACTTCAACTTTATGATCTCGCGCTTGAGGTGCCGGCGTTAAGCCTGACGTAGCGGAGACCTTGATAATGTCTTGCGATTGAACGCCTTGACCATTTCCTGCCATATTATGCCTCCGCCTTCTCGATATTTACCAAGAATGTTTTATATTCTGGTGTTTGTGTAACCGATTCACCCCAAGATGGTGATAAGGTATTGGTGGAGAAACCACGGTTACCTTTACCATTTAAGGCTTTCATATTCCAGTGAATTGGAAGACCTATATGGTGTACGGTACGTCCGTCGACTTCTAAATCTTTCAAACGTTTTGTTACTACTGCGACGGCTTTAATGTAGCCACGGCGAGAAGTAATTTTCACCATATCACCTTTTTGGATACCTTTTTCTGCCGCTAATTTTTCACCGATTTCCACGAATTGTTGTGGTTGAGCGATGATATTTAATGCAGATTGAGCCGTCCAACTGTGGAAGTGCTCGGTCAAACGATAAGTCGTTGCCACATATGGGAAGTCTTTATTTGAGCCGATAAATTCGCGGTCTTCTTTATAGATACGAACTGTCGGATCTGAGACGACACTTGGATGCAGTGGGTTAGTATCAATTGGGCTTTCAATTGGTTCATAGTGCTCAGGCACTGGACCACTTGTAATTTTATCTACTGCAAATAAACGGCCTACACCTTCTGCAGACATAATGAATGGACCTGCATCAGAACCAGGTGGTTGTGTACCATAGTCAGCCACATCATGCCAGTTCCAGTTTTTACCGTTCCATTTGATTAATTGACGGTGTTTATCCCAAGGATTACCGTTGATATCAAGTGAAGCACGGCTATAAAGAACACGGCGGTTTGCTGGCCATGCGAAGCCCCAACCTAATGTACAACCTAAACCTGAAGGGTCAGAATTGTCACGGTTTGCCATTTGGTTACCTTTTTCAGTCCATTGTCCCACATAGAGCCAGTTACCTGATGAAGTAGTACCATCATCACGTAAGTGAGCGAATCCGTTAAGTAATTGACCTTTCTTATAAACCACATTACCGTTTGCATCTAAAAGATCTTCAAGGGCATAACCATTTAATTCTTTTGCTAACTCTGTGGAGCTTGGTGAATGCGGCTGAGCATAATTCCAAGTCATCGCTTCGAAAGATTCGATACCACGACCACCTTCTTTTTGATAAAGGTGATGCATTTCTTCACGAATCATAGAAAGAATATCAACATCTGGTAGTGCTTCACCTGGTTGGTCACAGCCTTTCCAGTGCCATTGTGCCCAACGACCAGAGTTGGAAATAGAGCCATCTTCTTCTGCGAAACAAGTAGTTGGTAAACGGAATACTTCAGTTTGAATATCTGCTGGGTTTACATCGTTTGATTCACCAAAGTTTTTCCAGAATTCAGAAGATTCAGTTTGAAGCGGATCCATTACGATTAAGAATTTCAATTTGCTCATACCTGCAACAGTTTTGTTTTTGTTCGGTAATGAGTTTAATACGTTGAAACCTTGTAAAATCCAACCGTTCAATTTGCCATCATTCATTAACTTAACATGAGTGATTGGATCGTATAAGCGGTCTGCTTTTGGTAAGAAATCGAAGCCCCAACCATTTTCTTTGGTTGCTTTATCACCATAGAACGTTTTCATCATACTGACGAAGAATTTCGACGTATTACGATAGTAGTTTACTTGGTTCGGTACGATATCTTTTGGCGTAATCGCATTAATGTATTGTTCGTAAGAGCTATCTTTGTCATTTGGTAGACGCATATAACCTGGTAAAGACATCGGCAATAAGCCCATATCTGTTGTACCTTGAACGTTTGAGTGTCCACGCAATGCATTAATACCGCCGCCTGGCATACCCATGTTACCTAAGAGTAATTGGATCATTGCCATTGAGCGAATGTTTTGTGTACCAATTGTATGCTCAGTTAAACCTAACGCATATAAGTGCGTCATAGTTTTGTTTGGAGCAGAGGTTTTACCAATCTCTTCACAGATTTGTAAGAAGGTTTTTTGTTTGACGCCTGTGATACGCTCAACCATTTCTGGGGTATAGCGAGAGACGTGATCTTTCAAGATATTAATCACACAACGTGGATCTTGTAAGGTCATATCACGTTTGGCAAAACCATTTTCATCAAATTGGTAATTCCATTTTGATTTATCGTAAGCGTGTTTTTCTTCATCAAAACCTACGAATAAACCATCTTCAAATTTGAAGCCTTCATCAATTAAGAATGAAGCATTGGTATAGTGTTTAACGTATTCGTGTTGGATTTGATTGGTTTCCAATAGGTAACGGATCACACCCATTAAGAATGCGATATCAGTACCAGAACGAATTGGCGCATGAAGGTCAGCTACAGACGCTGTACGGTTAAAGCGAGGATCAACTACGATGATTTTTGCACCGTTTTTCTTCGCTTCGATCGCCCAACGGAAGCCAACAGGGTGAGCTTCAGCAGGGTTACCGCCTTGAACGATAATAAGATTGGCGTTTTTGATGTCAACCCAGTTGTTTGTCATGGCACCGCGACCAAATGATGGAGCAAGACTTGCTACCGTTGGTCCGTGTCAAGTATTCGCTTGGTTACACATCGGCACCATGCCCAACATCCGCACCCATTTATGGGTAAGAAGAGCGGCCTCATTACTCGTAGCAGAGGCGGTCATAATACCTGTAGTTGTCCAACGGTTAACAGTTTTGCCACTTGCATCTTTTTCAACAAAGTTGGCATCACGGTCATCTTTTAGTAGGCGAGAAATGCGTTTGATTGCATCTTTCCAAGAAATACGTTCCCACTTGTCAGAACCTGGTGCACGATATTCAGGATATAGTACGCGACTTTCACTATTAACATAGTCTAACGCACCTGCACCTTTCGGACACAACGCACCACGGCTTATTGGATGGTCTGGGTCACCTTCAAGGTGGAATAATTTAGAACGGGTATTGGTACCTGTGTGGCTGCTTAAGGAATCGTAAGGTTTACCTGTGCTATATAGCAACATACCACAGCTTACAGAACAATATGTACAGGTGTTACGGGATTCAAACGCCCGTAATAATTTGTACTCACGTGGCGCTGCTAAAACAGATGCTGGTGCAAAGCCCAACATTGCCGCAGACGTCCCCGCCATACCACCTGCACAGATCTTAAAGAACTTACGTCTAGAGACCTGCATAATCACTCCTTCATAACGGCGAACCGTTAAGATATTTTGATAGTATAAATTCGTGTAGATAATTTATTTGATTTCGTTAAAATAACGTATCAACCATTAAATTGATTATAATAATGACCAATTTAAACAGAGGCGATTTTAACTATTTTTTAACCGAAAATCCATAATCAAAACTTGTTATAATCGTTTTAAAACTTGAGCTAGATCACAAAACAAACATTTTTTGTTAAAAAAAAGTAACATTTTTGCTACAACCATTTTATTGGGAAAAAATAATGCACTGGATAATCCAAAAAACAATCAATTTTTTTAAAAAAACATCTGAAAATCCGACTGCACTTTTCATTGAAAAACAAGATAGTCTGGCTGCGGAAGTCCCTGTTTCTCTTGTTTATAATGGTATTGCGCATACCGTCAT
>CAJMPC010000117.1:0-5523 GCA_905215245.1 uncultured bacterium
AGATAGTATCTCGTTTAATTTTAATTAACTTAAGAAAGGCAGGTTAAACCTTGAACGATATGGTCAAAAATCTAGTTCTATGGGTTGTGGTAGCAATTGTCATGATGACAGCTTACCAAAGTTTTAATTCTAATGGCGTGAGTGACTCAACAGATTACACAACTTTTGTGTATGATGTGAGTAACAGTCAAGTGAAAGAAGCGCGTTTTGATGCGAATGAAATCACTGTGACCAAAAATGACGGTTCTAAATACATGACCGTGATGCCACCGTTGGAAGATAAAAAGCTCTTAGATGACTTACTAAATAAAAAAGTTAAAATCGAAGGTACGCCTTTTGAAAAACGCAGTTTATTATCACAAATTTTAATTTCGTGGTTTCCAATGTTATTCCTTGTAGGGGTATGGATTTTCTTCATGCGCCAAATGCAAGGTGGTGGTAGCAAAGCCATGAGCTTTGGTAAAAGCCGCGCTAAAATGCTGAACCAAGACCAAATCAAAGTCACTTTTGCAGATGTCGCAGGTTGTGATGAAGCAAAAGAAGAAGTCGGTGAAGTGGTCGATTTCTTGCGTGAACCGAAAAAATTCCAAAACCTTGGCGGTAAAATTCCAAAAGGTATTTTGATGGTTGGCCCTCCTGGTACAGGTAAAACTTTATTAGCTAAGGCTATTGCGGGTGAAGCAAAAGTACCTTTCTTTACCATTTCAGGTTCTGACTTTGTGGAGATGTTTGTGGGTGTTGGTGCTTCTCGTGTACGTGATATGTTCGAGCAAGCGAAGAAAAATGCACCTTGCTTAATCTTCATTGATGAAATTGATGCGGTAGGTCGTCAACGTGGTGCTGGCTTAGGTGGTGGGCACGATGAGCGTGAACAAACCCTTAACCAAATGTTAGTTGAAATGGATGGTTTCGGTGGTAACGAAGGCGTAATCGTTATTGCAGCAACGAACCGTCCAGATGTACTTGACCCAGCATTAACTCGTCCAGGCCGTTTTGACCGTCAAGTTGTTGTGGGTTTACCGGATGTCAAAGGCCGTGAGCAAATTTTAAAAGTTCACATGCGTAAAGTCCCTGTGGCTGATGATGTAGATGCAATGACTCTTGCTCGTGGTACACCAGGTTATTCAGGTGCGGATTTAGCGAACTTGGTTAATGAAGCGGCATTATTTGCTGCACGTAGTAATAAACGTACTGTATCGATGCTTGAGTTTGAAAAAGCCAAAGATAAGATCAATATGGGACCTGAACGTCGTACCATGATCATGACGGATAAACAAAAAGAATCGACAGCGTACCATGAAGCAGGTCACGCCATTGTGGGTTACTTAGTGCCTGAACATGATCCGGTTCATAAAGTGACGATTATTCCTCGTGGCCGCGCATTAGGTGTGACTTTCTTCTTGCCTGAAGGTGATCAAATAAGTATCAGCCAAAAACAATTAGAAAGTAAACTTTCCACACTATATGCAGGACGCTTAGCTGAAGATTTGATTTACGGTGAAGAAAATATTTCGACTGGTGCATCTAACGATATTAAAGTGGCAACCAATATTGCACGTAATATGGTGACCCAATGGGGCTTCTCAGATAAACTCGGTCCGATTCTTTATACCGAAGATGAAGGCGAAGTATTCTTAGGTCGCTCAATGGCGAAAGCAAAACATATGTCAGATGAAACGGCGCATGCGATTGATGAAGAAGTGCGTGCGATTGTAAATCGTAACTATGCGAGAGCAAGACAGATTCTGATCGACAATATGGATATTCTTCACGCCATGAAAGATGCGTTAGTGAAATATGAAACCATTGAAGAAGAACAAATCAAACAGCTAATGAATCGTGAACCTGTTACACCACCATCTGGTTGGGAAGATAACAAAGATACAAAACCAACAGCAAAACCGCAGGAAGAAAAAACTGAAAGTGCGGTTAATCATTCAGAAGATCCTGAAGAGTAAGAATAAAGCCTTCCTAATTAGGAAGGCTTTTTTTATTTATAATGTCATTCTTTTCATCACTATATTCCGTTATAATCTAGCCTTTAAAATTTGATTTAAAAATTGACCGCACTTTATGAAACTTTACGCTAATAACAAATGTCTAGATTTATCATTACCTCAAATTATGGGAATTTTGAATTTCACGCCTGATTCATTTTCAGATGGCGGACAGTTTTTTAGTCTAGACAAAGCATTATTTCAAGTTGAAAAAATGCTCAAAGAAGGTGCAACAATTATTGATATTGGCGGGGAATCAACTCGACCAATAATGGCAGAAGAAGTGCCTGAAACTGAAGAGTTGCAACGAGTGATACCTCTTGTTGAAGCCGTGCAAAAACGTTTTGATTGTTGGATTTCAGTGGATACCTCTAAAGCAATTGTGATGCAAGAAGCAGCTAAGGTCGGCATGGATTTAATCAATGATATTCGTGCTTTACGTGAACCTGGTGCACTCGAAATAGCAGGACAGTTGAATTTACCCACTTGTATCATGCACATGCAAGGACAGCCGCGCACAATGCAGACTAATCCGCATTATGATGATGTAGTCCAAGATGTTTATCAGTTTTTAGAAGCTCGGACTAAAGCTTGTTTAGATGCGGGAATCGCTAAAGAAAATATCATTTGGGATATGGGGTTTTGTTTTGGTAAGACCGTGCAGCATAACTATAAACTTTTACAGCAATTAGCACACTTTTGTGAAAGTGGTTATCCCATTTTAGCAGGTCTTTCACGTAAATCGATGATTGGTACCGTATTAGATAAACCCGTAACTGAACGTGTTGTGGGAAGTGTAGCTGGGGCATTAATTGCGGCTCAAAATGGTGCGACAATTTTGCGTGTACATGATGTAGCAGCAACAGCAGATGCTTTAAAAGTATGGCAGGCAACGCAACAAGCGTAAAAAAACTAACAGATTTTATATGTTGTAGAATAAATGATTTCTGCAACATCGTTATTCAAATTTAATAAGGAATAAACATGGCAAATCGTAAATATTTTGGTACAGATGGCGTACGCGGTAAAGTGGGTACTTATCCAATCACGCCTGATTTCGCATTGAAATTAGGTTGGGCAGCAGGTAAGGTTTTAGCTTCCCAAGGTTCTCGTACGGTATTAATCGGGAAAGATACTCGTATTTCAGGTTATATGCTGGAATCTGCACTTGAAGCAGGTTTGGCTGCAGCGGGTTTAACTGCCGCATTTACTGGTCCTATGCCGACACCAGCCGTGGCGTATTTAACCCGTACTTTCCGCTTGGAAGCAGGTATTGTCATTTCGGCATCTCATAACCCTTACTATGATAACGGGATTAAATTCTTTTCTTCACAAGGTACAAAATTACCAGACGATATTGAGGAAGCGATTGAAGCTATGCTTGATCAGCCAATGGATTGCGTGGAGTCTGCTGATTTAGGTAAAGCGAGCCGTATCAGTGATGCCGCAGGACGTTATATTGAATTTTGTAAAAGTACTTTCCCTCCACATCTTGGTTTAGATGGTTATAAAATCGTGGTGGATTGTGCAAATGGTGCGACCTATCATATTGCACCAAATGTATTACGTGAGTTAGGCGCAGAAGTGATTGAAATTGGTACAGATCCTAACGGAATCAATATTAATGAGAAATGTGGTGCAACCGATGTAAAAGCGTTACAGGAAAAAGTGCTTGAAACAAAAGCAGATGTTGGTCTTGCTTATGATGGTGATGGTGACCGTATTATGATGGTGGATCACTTAGGTAATAAAGTAGATGGTGACCAAATCCTTTTCATTATTGCTCGTGAAGCTTTACGTTCAGGTCAGCTAAAAGGTGGCGTAGTGGGCACATTAATGAGTAATATGAGCTTAGAGATTGCGTTAAAAATGTTAGGTGTACCTTTTGTGCGAGCTAACGTTGGCGACCGTTATGTGTTAGAAAAAATGGTAGAACATAGCTGGACGCTAGGCGGAGAAAACTCAGGCCATATCATTATTGCTGATAAAAATACGACAGGTGATGGTATTATTGCATCACTAGCTGTATTAAGTGCAATGGTTCAACATCGTTTATCTTTAAACGAGCTTGCAAGTGCGGTGAAATTGTTCCCTCAAGTATTGATTAATGTTCGTTTTGCGGGCGGTGAAAATCCATTAGAAAGCGAAGCGGTAAAAGCGGTAGCTGCAGATGTGGAAAAACGTTTAGAAGGCAAAGGTCGAATTTTACTGCGTAAGTCTGGTACTGAGCCTCTTATTCGCGTCATGGTCGAATGTGAAGACGGTGTACTTGCAAAACAATGTGCAGAAGAAATTGCAGAAGCAGTTAAAGCGAATTAATTGAATGGGGGGCTTTCCCCCATTTTTGATCATGAAATTTATCTTTTATTATTTTTAGGAAAGCAAAGACATGAAAATTTTTATTATGCGTCATGGGGAAGCTGAAGTTGTCTCTTCATCAGACGAGGCTCGGCATTTAACCGACTATGGACGCAAACAATCAATATTACAAGGTCAATGGCTTAAAAACCATCTAAATTCAACCGCACTTTCAGTTCAGAAAGTGATTGTCAGTCCTTATGTAAGAGCACAAGAAACGTTTGAGCTTGTAAATTCAGCCTTAGGTAACACGCTTAATGATATTGAAATTTGGAGTGGGATTACACCTTATGGTAATGCTACATTGGTAGCTGATTATCTATCTGTTTTGCAAGAAGAAGGTACTGAAAGTGTTTTACTCGTTTCTCATTTACCTTTAGTAGGCAGTATTGTTTCAGAGCTTTACGGTAAGCGAAATCCAATTAGTTTTTACCCTTCAACGATTGTTCAAATTGAGTGGAATGGTGAAAAAGGCACCATTGAAGCTTTCCATTATCCAAAATAGAATGGCTAAAATACGAAAAACAAAGTTTATATGATTTACTTTTTAAAAGCAGTCAAAAATAAGCAACACCTAAAAATGTGTATTTTTAGGTGTTTTTTTAAAATTTTTTTGATAGACTGAAAATGAGCTATAAATGAATAGCTTAAATTAAGCTATTATAATGACACAAGGAGAGTAGCTATGAACAATAAAATCGAAGATAAAGCAACTGAAGTAAAAGATACGACAGTGAATGCTGCAACACAAGTTAAAGATGCATTATTTGCAGCGGCTAACTATATTAAAGATGCTGTGACACATAAAGCGTCTGAGGCAAAAGAAGTGGTTGAAGACAAAGCTACTGAAGTGAAAGATGTAACTGAAGATAAAGTATCTGAAGTAAGAAAAGCAGTTTCTGAAGCAAAAGAAGCAATCGATGATAAAGCTGCTGAAATGAAAAAAGCAATCGATGACAAATTTTCTGAAGTAAAAAGAGCCGTCGAAGATAAAGCATCAGAAGTGAAAAAAACAGTTTCAGAAGCTACAGATGAAGCGGCAGATAAAGCAGCAGAGCTAAAAGATGCAGCTGAAGACAAAGTTGCTGAAGTGAAAGATGTGGCTGAAGACAAAGTATCAGAAGCAAAAGCAGCAGTTTCTGAAGCAAAGGATACACTTGTAGACAAA
>CAJMPC010000118.1:0-5498 GCA_905215245.1 uncultured bacterium
TCTTTAGCAAAGAGGGGTTAGGGGAGATTTGACAAACTCAAATTAACAAATGATATTTGGATTACATAGGAAATTGATCATTGACCAAAACACTCAAATTAAATACCGCACTTTTCTTCGCGTTGCTGTTGATTAGCGGCTTTGCGGTTTATCATCAGCTAGGCGATTTCGCGCATCTCAAAAATGCGGATGGTGTGCTCACGGATATGCGTTCGATGGTGCTGTGGGATATTCGTTTTCCACGCATTGGTTTAGCTTTATTGACGGGTGCCAGCCTAGCAATAGCGGGCAATGCGATGCAAGGTATTTTCCAAAACCCTCTCGCGAGTCCAGGCTTACTCGGCAGTAGCTCTGGCGCAACGGCTGCTAGTGTATTTATCCTCTATTATTTTGCCGTGCCATTTTCACTGCTCTTAGCCGGTGGTGTAATTGGCGCGCTTTTAAGTTTTTTAATCGTGTATTTGATCGCCAAAAACTACGGCGCCACGATGATGATTCTAAGCGGTTTAGCGGTTAATATGTTGCTTGGTTCAGCAATTGCATTACTGCTTTCCAATGCGGAAAGCCCATGGGCATTAGCTGAACTTTATCGTTGGTTACAAGGCTCGTTGATGTGGGCAAAATTAGATACTTTGCTTATTTCACTCCCGATTGTTCTGGCAGGGGTTTTCTGTTTATACCACACTCGCCGATACTTAGATTTACTCACCTTTGGTGAAGAAACAGCGAGCACAATGGGCGTGGATCCAAAACGTAGCTTTTTCATCAGTACCTTTGGTGTGGCTTTATTAGTTGGGGCAACCATTCCGCAAACCGGCACTATTGGCTTTATCGGCTTAATCGCGCCACACTTCGCCCGTATTTTATTAAAAGCTCGCCCATCACAGCTTTATCTCACCAGTGCATTAATTGGAGCATTATTGCTATTAATGGCCGATTTAGCGATTTTATATATCCCACTGTTTTCACATATTTACATCGGCACATTGACCGCACTTATCGGTGCCCCTTGCTTGATTTGGATGTTATTAACGCAACAGAGAAAAATCTATGATTAGAATTGAAAAACTCACCCAACCTTATTGCTTAAGTGACATCAACTGTACGCTTCCATCAGGGAAATTGATCGGCATTATGGGGGCTAATGGCGCGGGGAAATCTACATTATTGAAAACGATTGCGGGTATCTTGCCACTCAAACAAGGAGAAATTTGGTTTGATGCTCAGCCATTAAATAAGATGAACCCGACCGAAAAAAGCCAACACATTGCTTACCTCGCACAAAATACACAAATTCATTGGGATTTATCCGTTTATGATGTGATTGCATTAGGCTTAGCAGCCCCCCTACCAAAAGAAAAAGAGCGGTCAAAAATTCAAGCGTTTTCAGAAAAATTTGCGGTAACGCATTTGCTTGATAAGTCATTTCAACAACTTTCTGGTGGCGAAAAAGCACGCGTACAACTCGCTCGTTGCAGCATTAAGGAATCCCCTGTCTTATTGGTCGATGAGCCGATTGCGCCACTCGACCCTTATTATCAAATTGATATGATGGAACAGCTTAAATCACTCACACCGGAACATACGTGTGTTGTTGCCATTCATCACCTTTCATTGGCTTATCAATTTTGTGATGAAATTGTTCTATTAGATAAAGGAAAATTGTTAGCTGTAGGTGAAACGCAAGCCGTGTTAAATGCGGAGAATTTGGCGAAAGCCTTTCATATTCGTGCTGAGATTGACCCACTAAAAAAGACTATCTCAAAAATTGAAAAGCAATAAAAATAAAAGCACTTAGCGATTCACTAAGTGCTTTTTTATAGAAATGAATTATGGTTGGATTTCTGAATCTACGAAGAAATAAGCAATTTCTCGTTTTGCGCTTTCAACGCTATCAGAACCATGGACAGAGTTTTCACGCTGACTTAATGCAAAGTCTTTGCGGATAGTGCCTTCTGCCGCCTCAGCCGGATTCGTTGCACCAATCAAAGTGCGGTAATCTTTCACGGCATTTTCTTTTTCCAACACAGAAACCACCATCGGTCCAGAGATCATATACTCCACCAACGGCTCAAAAAATGGTTTACCTTGGTGTTCCGCATAGAAACCTTCCGCTTGTTCTTTGGTTAATTGCACCATTTTAAGCGCAACGACACGGAATCCCTGTGCTTCAAAACGCCCTAAAATAGCACCAATTAAATGACGCTTTACTGCATCGGGTTTGATAATTGAAAAAGTACGTTCTGTCATAAAATCCTACTTAACTTGCTTTCGTTACTAATAAATTTGCTAATGTTTTCACACCAATTCCGGTTGCACCAACCGCCCATAAATCACTGCCAGATTTACGATAAGTGGCCGAACAATCAATATGCAACCAACGTTGTTGATAGTTTTTCACAAAATACGATAAAAATGCCGTTGCAGTACTTGCACCCGCCACAACCGGCGCTGTACCTGTATTGGCAATATCAGCAAAAGAAGACGTGATTTGGCTACGATGGAACGCTTCAAAAGGCAACCGCCAGAACGGTTCATTTTCTTCTTTCGCAGCTTGGAATAGGCTATTTACCAACGCATCATCCATAGAAAGCACGCTGTGGTAATCATTACCGACTGCTACTTTCGCCGCACCAGTTAAGGTTGCACAATCGACAATAAATTGTGGATTTTGGCTATCGGCCTCAATTAAACCGTCTGCTAATACTAAACGCCCTTCCGCATCAGTATTTAGAATTTCAGCAGTTACGCCATTTTTATACGTGATGATATCACCCAATTTAAATGCATTGCCGCTTACCAAGTTTTCAGCACAGCATAAATAGAGTTTTACACGTTGATTTAAACCGTGCGCAATCGCAAATCCTAACGCACCCGTTAATAACGCTGCGCCGCCCATATCGGTACGCATGGTGCTCATGCCATCACTTGGTTTGATGCTATAACCACCACTATCAAAAGTAATACCTTTACCCACCAAACATGCTAATACCGGCGCATTTGAATCATTAGTAGGATTAAAATCTAATTGCAACATAGCGGGTGGATTAACAGAACCTCGACCCACAGTAAAGATCCCATGATAGCCTTGCTCTTTTAATGCTTCACCAGAAATGATTTGAAAACTGACCGCACTTTTATCGGCATAACTTTCGGCTTGTTTAGAAATAAACTCAGCCGCGCGTTCAGCTAATTTAACCGGCGTAAGGGTTTGTGCTGGCTCATTAATAATGCCACGAACAAAATCACCACACTCGATACGAGCTAATAATTCATCTTGTGGCTCATCATCTAAGTGAGGAAATTCAATCGAATAATCTTGCTTCGCCGAGTAAAAACCTTGATAAAATGCCCAGCAATTTTCTAATTCCCATGCATCCCCCACAAGCTCAACGTCTTTGATACCCTGTCCACGTAACTTGCGTGCGGCTTTTTGCACTAAAACAAGGTTCGATTTTTCATCATCTTTAAGGTGAATAACGGCTTGATCTTGATTAAAACTTAAAATGGCATTTTTGCCCCAACTCTCCGAAGCGGGAGCCGTTGATAATGTAATTTGCATGTGGTTATTCTCCTTTATTTATCTATTATTCTCTAGGTACCATTTTACCGTCTGACGAAGTCCTTGTTCAAAGGTTATTTGCGGTTGCCAACCTAATTCTGCATGAATTTTAGAACAATCCAATGAATATCGTACATCGTGGCCTGGTCGGTCTTTTACAAAAGTCATTAAATCTTCGTAATACTTAATGTGATTAGGCTTATTTGGCACCAGTTCTTCGAGTAACTCACAAATCATTTTAACTACTTCAAGGTTCGTTTTTTCACAATTTCCACCGATATTATAGTTTTCCCCGACTCGACCTTTTGTCAAAACTAAATATAAGGCTTGAACATGATCTTCCACAAATAACCAATCACGAATCTGCTGCCCATCACCATAAATTGGCAAATTCTTTCCCATCACCGCATTTAAAATCATTAAAGGAATAAGCTTTTCAGCGTGTTGATAAGCCCCATAGTTATTGGAACTGTTTGTGATAATCACCGGCAAACCATAAGTGCGATGCCAAGCGTGCACCAAATGATCACTCGCCGCTTTTGAGGCTGAATAAGGGCTACTCGGATGATAAGCGGAATGTTCGGTGAAGGCTGGTTCAGAAAAGGATAAATCCCCATACACTTCATCTGTAGAAATATGGTGGAATCGAAAGGTCGTTTTTTTAGCTTCGTCTAGGGTATGCCAATAATTCTTAGCAACCTCTAACAATGTATAAGTCCCCACAATATTGGTTTGAATAAAATCAGCTGCTCCCGTAATAGAACGGTCAACATGACTTTCTGCCGCCAAATGCATCACCGCATCCGGCTGATATTTTTCAAAAATGCTTTCTATCACCTTAAGATCACAAATATCAATTTGCTCAAAAGCATAGCGAGGATTATTTTCTACCTCTTTCAACGCTGATTGATTTGCCGCATAGGTCAGTTTATCAATATTGATAACAGAATCTTGAGTCTGATTAATGATATATCGAATAAGGGCGGAACCGATGAAGCCGGAACCGCCGGTGATGAGAATTCGCTTCATTAATAGGCCCCTGTTTTCTTACAAACCACTTTAGCAGTTTTAAGTAAGATCACAATATCATTCCATAGAGACCAATTTTTAGCATACCAGGTATCGAAATAAACTCGCGTATCATAGCTCACGTTATTCCGCCCACTTACCTGCCATAAACCCGTCATTCCAGGTTTAGCCATAAGGTAATAATCAACGTCCTCTTGATAATAAGACAATTCTTCTTTCACTATAGGACGAGGTCCAACTAAACTCATCTCACCTTTAAGTACATTCCAAAGCTGTGGTAGTTCATCTAAACTTCTCGCTCTTAACCATTTTCCAATTGGTGTAATGCGTGGATCATCTTTAAGTTTGAAGTCTTTTTCCCATTCCAATCTAGCACTTTCATCCGTGGCTAAAATCTTTTCTAACACCTCATCGGAATTATTTACCATTGTTCGAAACTTCAAACATTTGAATTTCTTTTTGTGCTGACCAATTCTTGGATGCTCGTATATGAAATTACCGCCATCCCTTGTAATGATAAAATATAAAGGAATACAAAATGGTAACAATAAAAGCAAGAGAAAAGATGAACCTAAGATATCAAAGGTTCTTTTAACAATCTTAGATGAACGTTTTGCTAAATTATTATTTACTCTAAAAAGCACCATTTCCTGGCTAAATAAAAAAGACATATCCGTGCCATAAAGTGGAATACCTCGGAAATCAGGAATTACTGAAATAGAACGGCATCCTTTACGAATTAAATAACGCAACCAAAAATCTTGCTTAACCTTATTTTCTTCATCAATCGCTAAAATAAACTGAGTAAATTCTGGTGAGACTAATTTCATGAGTAATTCAGGATTATGTCGCATAACGGGAATACCTTCGATGAACTCTGAATCATAGTCCTCTGTTGTCACAAATA
>CAJMPC010000119.1:0-5478 GCA_905215245.1 uncultured bacterium
GTATGGAAGGGCATCTTTCGCAGAGAAACGACCGCCAGCCACTAAACCAAGTGTTACAGCAGGGTTAAAGTGACCACCAGAAATGTGACCTACAGCGTAAGCCATGGTTAATACGGTTAAACCGAAGGCAAATGCAACGCCCACATAACCGATACCTAGGTTGACAGAAGCGGCAAAGATTGCACTACCACAACCACCGAAAACTAACCAAAATGTGCCGAAGAATTCAGCAAAAAGTTTTTTTGACATAATAGACCTCAATATTAAACATGTCGTTATCTTCAAATAACAATAATGTATTGCGAATGCAACAGGCATTTAGTCAAAGGTAATGGTTTTTAGTTCTGCAAATTATTGTAAATATTTGTAAGTAAATGTAAGTGAAATAGCATGCTATACTTTTAGCCGTCTAGATTGTCATTTTGCTTATTTTTCATTAAAATACAGATGAATTATCAGGTTATTTAAGGTGCATTATGGCAAACTGGGATGGCAAATATATTAGCCCTTATGCAGAACATGGCAAAAAGAGCGAGCAAGTCAAAAAAATTACCGTTTCGATTCCAATTAAAGTATTGGAAATTCTGACGAACGAGCGTACGCGTCGTCAGCTGAAAAGTTTGCGCCATGCAACAAATAGTGAATTGCTTTGTGAGGCATTCTTACATGCTTTTACGGGTCAACCATTACCGACGGATGCAGATTTAATGAAAGAACGCCATGATGAGATTCCTGAAAATGCCAAAGAGATCATGCGTGATTTAGGCATCGATCCTGAAAGCTGGGAATATTAATTTATCCTTTTAATCCTTCCAAAATACTGCATTCAGGGTAATCATTGCCCTGGCAAGCGTTATGCCATCGTTCTAATTCCTTTACCATTTTTTGCAAGTGATGAATTTGCTCATTCAATGTTTTAATATGCTGCGTCGTAAGTGCTTTAACTTCTCGACTACTACGCTTGGGATTATCCTGTAATTGTAAAAGTTGGTGGATTTGTTGGAGTGAAAACCCAACATCTCGAGAGTGACGAATAAAACGTAGTCGTTCTAAATCCTTTTCTTCATAATGGCGATAACCAGAAAGGCTTCGCTGTGCAGGCTTTAATAGGCCTGACTTCTCATAATCCCGAATTTGTTTACTTGATAAACCCACTAATTTGGCTACTTCACTAATGTTCATAAAAAATCCTTGACCTTAACCTTGCGTTAAGGTTTATAGTAAGCTTAATTTCAATCTATATCAATAATTAAGGAGTAAATATGAAATCAATTACATTACATGTAACAGGAATGACTTGTGGTGGTTGTGTGAAAAGCGTCACTAGAGTATTGGAAGAGCTTAATGGCGTAGAAAAAGCCGTAGTGACACTTGATGACGGTAAAGCAGTAGTTACCTTTGATGAAAGTGCGGTCAGTATTCCACAATTAATTGAAACAATTGAAGACGCAGGTTTTTATGCAACAGAATAAAAAAATAGCCATTCAAATCGAGGGGATGACCTGCCAATCCTGTGCTAATAGGATTGAGAAGGTGTTGAATCGAAAAGATTTTGTCTCTGAAGCGGGTGTGAATTTTGCTGCGGAGGAAGCCCATGTAGTATTTGATTCATCTCAGGCTTCAGAACAAGATATTTTAACAATTATTCAAAAAGCGGGATTTAATGGCATTCTAAAGCAAAATGTGTTGCCTAGCACGCCCAATGAAACGAAGATTAGTCCACGTTTATGGTTGCTTTTGTTCATTAACATTCCTTTTTTAATCGGAATGATCGGGATGATGTTTAATCATCATTCTTGGATGATGCCGCCAATGTGGCAATTTGTTCTTGCGAGCATTGTGCAACTAGGGTTAGCCATTCCTTTTTATAAAGGTGCGATTGGTAGTATTCGAGGTGGTTTAGCCAATATGGATGTACTAGTGAGTACAGGTACGTTGGCGATTTATCTCTATTCGGTCTTTATGCTGTTTTATCATCAGTCAATGGGGCATGATGGTGCATCTCATGTTTATTTTGAAGCATCAGTGATGGTCATAGGTTTCGTTAGCCTTGGGAAATTTCTTGAGGAAAGAACGAAGAAACAAAGCTTAAACAGTTTAGGGCTATTATTACAACTCACCCCAAAACAAGTCAGTGTTCAACGTGAAAATCGTTGGGAAACGATTCCTCTTGACCTAGTAAAAATAGGCGATATTTTACGGGCTAATCAAGGTGAACGTATTGCAGCTGATGGCGTAGTTGAACAGGGGAGTGGTTGGTGTGATGAGAGTCATTTAACCGGTGAATCTCAACCATTAGAAAAAATGTCTAAAAGTCCTGTGCTTGCGGGGGCTATGGTGACACAAGGTAGCCTTATTTATCGAGCCAATCAACTCGGTCAGCAAACTCTATTGGGCGATATGATGAAAGCACTCTCTGAGGCGCAGGGTACAAAAGCACCGATTGCTCGTTTTGCTGATAAGGTCGCTTCTGTCTTTGTACCAGCCGTGTTATTGATTTCGGCACTAACATTTGGATTGACTTGGTGGATAAAAGGAGATTGGGTTACTGCCTTAATTCATTCGGTTGCTGTGTTAGTTATCGCTTGTCCTTGCGCGTTAGGGCTTGCCACTCCTGCAGCCATAATGGTTGGTATGGGAAAAGCAGTAAATGCAGGGATTTGGTTTAAAGATGCAGCATCTATGGAGGAGGCAGCCCATGTGGATACGGTGGTATTAGATAAAACTGGTACGCTAACTCATGGAGACCTCAAAATCACCGCTGTTTGGCAACCACAAAGTGCGGTCTATTCAGAGACGGATTTATATCGTATAGCGGCTTCCGTTGAGCAAAACGCCAATCATCCTTTAGCTAAAGCAATAGTCCTGGCGGCTCAGGAAAAATCACTTGAAATTCCGACCGCACTTTCAGTTCATTCAGAAGTGGGGCAGGGCATCTCAGCTCATATTGATGGAATAGGTTTTGTTAAAGTCGGTAAGCCGGCTTATTGTGAATTAACCTTACCAGATAATATGCCTCAAATTTGGCAAATTGCGAGTATTGTTGCGGTATCTGTAGATGACAACCCAATCGGTGCATTTGCATTAGCAGACAGTCTGAAAGAGGATAGCTTACAAGCGATTCAGCGCTTGCATCAGCATAATATTGATGTGGTGATAATGAGTGGCGATCAGCAATCTGTCGTTGATTATGTTGCTCAGCAAGTTGGTGTGAAAACCGCACGGGGTAATTGTAGTCCACGTGACAAAGCGGCCTATATTGAAACATTACGTCAGCAAGGTAAAGTGGTGGCAATGGTTGGTGATGGTGTGAATGATGCACCCGCATTAGCAATGGCTAACGTAAGTTTTGCGATGAAATCAGGTTCTGATGTTGCAGAGCAAACCGCATCGGCGACACTCATGCAGCATTCGGTGGATCAGTTAGTTGATGGCTTAATGATTTCCCGTGCGACATTAAAGAATATTAAGCAAAACTTATTCTTTGCTCTCATTTACAATGTGCTAGGTATTCCACTTGCTGCATTGGGCTATTTAAGTCCTGTATTAGCGGGCGCAGCAATGGCGATGAGTTCGCTTTCTGTGCTGTCCAATGCATTGCGATTAAAACGGGTGAAAATTAGATAAGAAAAAGGCGATATGAAAATATCGCCTTTTGTTTGGATTAGTCTTGTTTCCATAATGGAAGTTGAATCGTGACAGCAAGCCCACCTAAATTACTGGATTCAGCCCATACTTTTCCATGGTGCTCATTAACCACGTTATAAACGATGGTTAACCCTAATCCTGTTCCGCCGGTGGATCGTGTTCGCGTTTCATCTACACGATAAAATGGCTTAAAGATTTTATCAAACTCTTCTGGCGGTAGGCCTAAGCCATTATCATCTACTCGAATTTTCAAACAATGATCATTCTGTTCGTTTTTACATAAATCAATGGTTAAGAAAATACGATCTTTCGTGTATTTCAATGCATTACGAATGATGTTTTCAATTGCACTAGTCAGCAAACTTAGGTTGCCATAAATCATATGCTTTTCAGGATGTAAAATAGAGATATTCACATCACAAGTGATCTGGCGTTGTTCTGCTTCAAATAAGGCGTCTTTTATTACATCATTCCAAAGTTGGTCGATGGAAAATAAATTATGCTCCATTTGAGAATGCATCTGTTGGCGAGAAATGAGCAACAATTCGCTGATCATTTTATCCATTCGTTGTATTTCTTTTTCAATGCGTTTTACTGGTTCAATATCACCTGTTTGATGACGAACTAGCGCAGTGGAAAGTTGTAAACGCGTTAATGGTGTTTTTAATTCGTGAGAAATGGACGATAGCAGATTGTGTTGATTTGAAATTAGGCTATCAATTGCAATCGACATCTTATTAAAGCTTTGACCTACTTCTCGTAATTCAGATGGACCATGATTTGCTAACTCATTATTAACTTTGAAGTGCCCCAAAGCCACGCTATTCGCGGCTTTTTGCAAATTGGTAATCGGTTTGACGATGGTATGAGTGAACCACCAAAGCAAAGGTGTCGTAATAATTAACGTTAAGAGCAGTAAGATCCAAGGGTGATCAAGCATATAACGTAAGATTTCTTGTTGGCCATTTGCTCGAGACACAAAGAATAATTCGGATGCTTGGTCGGAATCGCCAATATAGACTTTAAAAGGTCCTGCAATTTGAATATCTTTAAAGGTTTTACGTTGTGGTTGGGCAAAGTTACTGGACTCTTGGGCAAACTGAGCAATATGCATTCTTTCTTCGCCTAAAGCGCCGAAGATTTCTTTTTCAGGCGTCATGATGACTGGGCGAGCAGAGTCGAATTTATCAGTTGGAAGCACAGGAACGCCTGCGAGAATACCATTGATTCTATTGTTACGAATTGATTCAACGAGTTTCTTTTGATAGCTCGATATTTCATTTTGATTTAAATCTGAGTATAAGCGGCTATCAAAATAAGGGAGTGCGACTAAAAGCGCGGTCATGGCAAAGAATGCCAACCAAAAGACAGTAAATGTGCGTATAGTGAGCTGATTTAAGCTGAATTTCTTAATAAGCATTATTCACAAACCAATAAGTAACCACGGCCACGTAGCGTTTTCAGCCATGGTAAGCCATTGTCTCTTTCTGGGAGTTTTTTGCGCAAGTTTGACATATGCATATCAATCGAGCGATCGAAAGGAGAAAGATGTTTGCCAAGCACATTCATACTTAATTCTTCACGAGAGACAATTTGTCCCGGACGAAGTATAAGCTTGTGGAGTAGTGCAAATTCAGAGCCAGTTAGACCGAGATCTTGGCCTTTATAAGAGGCTTGCTGAAGACCAGAGTGAAGCACTAAGCCAGCAAATTCCAATGTATTTTCTTCAGATGGAAGTGCAGTCGAATTTTGTGTTTCTTTTTCTGATGGAACGGCACGACGCAAAATCGCCTTAATACGGGCAACCAACTCACGATCGTTAAATGGTTT
>CAJMPC010000120.1:0-5332 GCA_905215245.1 uncultured bacterium
TCCTGGCTTACCAAGCTCGCCAGATTACGCACTCAAACAAAAATACTTACCGAACGGTTTGTGTGGCGTTATTTCCTTTGAGATTAAAGGTGATAAAGAAACCGCGGCAAAATGGTTAAACGCATTGCAAATGACCTCACGTGAAGTACACGTAGCCGACATTCGTACTTGTGCATTACATCCAGCGACTTCAACACACCGCCAATTAAGTGAAGCTGAATTAGAAAAAGCGGGGATTTCTGCTGGACTTATTCGCCTTTCTTGCGGTATTGAAAATATTCAAGATATTTTAGCTGACTTAGAGCAAGCATTTGCAGCAGCAAAATAAGTCATAAATTAACGTATTTACCCTTGATATTTCTGCCTTCGGCATTATTTTTATTCTTAGGTATGTTGTTAATGCAATACCATACAATAACAAAATAAAATTTTTTAAATTTATATTTTTAAACGGAAAACGAAAACATTATGGCAAAGAAAGATTATTACGACGTTCTTGGTGTTGAACGTGGCGCAGATGAAAAAGCAATTAAACGTGCTTACAAAAAACTCGCCATGCAATATCACCCTGATAGAACCAAAGGTGATAAAGCCAAAGAAGAAAAATTTAAAGAAATCCAAGAAGCCTATGAAATCTTAGGCGATAAAGAAAAACGTGCGGATTACGATCAATACGGTCACGCAGCCTTTGAACAAGGTGGCATGGGAGGCGGTGGCTTCGGTGGCGGATTCAGCGGCGCTGATTTCGGTGATATTTTTGGTGATATGTTCGGCGATATCTTTGGCGGACGCGGTCGTCAGCGTGTAGTACGCGGTGAAGATTTACGTTATGACATCCAAATTACGTTAGAAGAAGCCGTAAAAGGTACAACCAAAGATATCCAGATTAATACCCTTGCTCACTGTGATAGCTGCGATGGTACTGGCGCAGAAAAAGGATCAAAAGTTGAGACATGCCCAAGCTGTCATGGTTCAGGTCGTATTCGTCGCCAACAAGGTTTCTTCGTAACTGAAGCGGTTTGTCCTACTTGTCATGGTTCTGGTAAGAAAATTGAAAAACCATGTAAAAGCTGCCATGGCGAAGGTCGTGTTCACAAGAAGAAAAATCTTTCCGTTAAAATCCCAGCAGGTGTGGATACCGGCAACCAATTACGTTTAAGCGGCGAAGGTGCAGCGGGCGAAAATGGTGCACCAGCAGGTGATTTATATGTGGTTATTCATGTTAAAGAACATCATATCTTTGAACGTGATGGCAATAACCTCTACTGCGAAGTGCCAATCAGTTTCTCAATGGCTGCGTTAGGTGGTGAAATCGAAATTCCAACCTTAGACGGTAAAGTGAAACTCAAAATCCCTGCTGAAACCCAAACAGGCAAACTCTTCCGTATGCGTGGTAAAGGGGTGACCTCTACACGTAGCGGCTACGCAGGTGATCTCATTTGTCGAGTAGTGATTGAAACACCGGTGAACTTAAATAAAGAACAAAAAGAATTATTAGAAAAACTGGAAGAAAGTTTGAAAGGGCAAAAATCTCATAGCCCGAAATCTTCAAGCTTTTTAGACGGTGTGAAGAAATTCTTTGATAACTTAGGTAAGTAATCCTAAACAGAAAGTGCGGTCAATTGTAAAACTATTTTGAAATTGACCGCACTTTTATTTTATAAGCAATGATTTTACACAACAGAAATGGCTTTTATTTGTACATAAACATCCATCCCTTGAGCAAAATGCAATTCATTAAACGCCCATTTACTGATACTTGCCCAAACTTTATGCCCTTCCACCAACACCGCAATATCAATGCGATTCTCTTGCGGAACAATTTGTACAATTTGCCCCCGTAAGATATTACGAATGCTCGTTTGCTCTGGCTTGCTGAGAGTGAGTGACACATCGGAACTATAAATACAAACGCGTACTTTTTCATTCGCTTGATGATGCACTTCGTTAATCCAAAGCTGTTGTTCACCCAAAGAGAGAGCAGTCATTTTATAGGTTGGATTATGTAAATATACTGGCAACGCCAACACACTACTCTGCTCCGATTCACCTTTCCAAGGGGCAAATAACGGACTGTTCCAGACATTTTCTAAGGTATCATAGGCTTTCACTTTGCCGTTTTCCATCAGCACAACGCGATCGGCCAAAAGTAATAATTCGTCCAAACTGTGCGTCACATATAAAATCGGCACATTAATTTCTTTAGATAAACTTTCCAGATATTGCATAAGCTCACGTTTGCGAGGCACATCTAAAGCTGAAAGCGGTTCATCCATTAATAAAATATCAGGATCTGTTAATAAGGCTCGCCCAATCGCCACACGTTGTTTTTCGCCACCCGATAAAGTAAGTGGATAGCGTTTGAGTAATGGTTCAATACCAAGTAGCTGAACGATATAGTCAAAGTCTTCACGACTAACATTCTTCATGCCATAACGTAAATTGCCTTTGACGTTGTAATGCGGAAATAAACGCGCATCTTGGAATACGTAACCAATTTTACGCTGATGTACGGGAAGATTTTCACCGTTCTCTACATCCACCAAAGTGCGGTCATTTAAACGAATAAATCCTTGATCGGGATGAGTTAAACCACTCACCAAATTAATCAATGAGGTTTTACCCGAACCCGACAAACCAAAAATAGCCGTCACACCTTGAGTTGGCAATTGCAGATCCGCACGTAAGGTCAGGCGACCTAATTGTTGTTGTACATTAATGTGTAGCATCGCCCTGCCCCAATTTTTTCTGCATCCGTTTGCTCAATGCTTCGGAAAGCAATAAAGAAATTAATGAAAGGATCACCGCAAACAAACAAAGGCGTGCAGTTTGTGCTTCTGCACCAGGTGTTTGGATGAATGAATACATCGCTAAAGGAATAGTTTGTGTTTCTCCCGCAATATTGGAAACGAAAGTAATAGTCGCACCAAACTCCCCTAAAGAGCGTGCAAAACCTAATACTAAACCTGCCAATACGCCAGGTAAAGAAAGGGGCAATGTAATCGTAAAAAAGACTCGCCAAGGCGAAGCGCCAAGCGTTTGTGCAGCTTGCTCTAATTTAAAATCAATGCTTTCCAAGGAAAGACGTATCGCTCGTACGACCAATGGAAATGCTACCACCGCTGAAGCTAATACTGCCCCCTTCCAGCTAAAACCGAAGGATAAGCCAAACCATTGATATAAATATTTACCGATAAAACCGTTACGCCCCATGGCGACTAATAATAAATAACCGATAACCACCGGCGGTAAAACCAAAGGTAGATGAATAATTCCGGTAATCAAAGACTTACCGTAAAATTCCTTACGAGCCAGTAACCAAGCAATAAAAATTGCGAAGGGCAAACTCCAAAGCATAGAACTCAATGCGACACTCATACTTAAGTGAATCGCATCCCATTCCATCGGGCTTAATTGAAACCAAGAGAGCAAAATATTTCCTTGTGTATATATCGATATGACGAAATTTCTTTAGAGATAACAAAAAGGACAGTTTCCTGTCCTTTCTTTATAAAGTCTGAGCTCATTATTTCACAGAGAAACCATATTCAACAAATATTTTTTTCGCTGCACTTGATTCTAAATAATTAAGGAAATCACGAGTATCCGCGTTGTCATGATCTTTTAAAATCGCAACCGGATATTCAACTGGTTTATAGCTGTCTTTCGGGAATACGCCGACTGCTTTCACGTCTTTACTCACTTTCGCATCGGTGCTATACACGATACCATAAGGGGCTTCAGCGCGTTCAACTAAGGCTAATGCACCACGCACGTCTTTCGCACGCGCTAATTTATCTTTAACTTGATCCCATAAATTTAATTTGGTTAATGACTCTTCAGCATATTGTCCTGCAGGAACATGCGCAGGATCACCCACAGATAAATAGCTGTCTTTTAAGCCTTTAATCCATTCACCTTTGGCAATATCCACTGAATTAGCTGCACTTTTAGCCGGCGCAATTAACACTAATTCATTACCCGCTAATACTTTTTCAGTTTCTTTTACAGTGAGATTTTTATCTGATAAATATTTCATCCATTTGTTGCTAGCTGAAATAAATAAGTCTGCAGGTGCACCTTCTTCAACTTGTTTTGCAAGCGTAGAAGAAGAAGCAAAAGAGAAAACGACGGTATTATTTGGCTTTTCAGTTTGGTATTGATCCGCAATTTGTTGTAACGCATCAGTCATTGAAGCTGCTGCAAACACAGTCACTTTTGCTGATGCAGCAAAAGATACACCCATACCCGCAATTAAAAGTGCGGTTGTAAATTTAGTTAATTTCATTATTTATCTCCTATATAAATGAAAATATATATAAAAAAATATACTACGAGTAAATTATAACTTGAATTTTTAAATAAGCATACAGAAAAACTTAAAGATCAAGTAAAATAAACAGAATTGTGTATTAGGAGGATATGATGAAACAAACTGAAATTTTACTAACGATCAAACTTCATCAAGAATTATTTATTGATCCAAAACGTGTTCGCCTCTTAAAAGAAATTAAAGAATGTGGCTCAATCAACCAAGCAGCCAAAAATGCTAAAGTGAGCTATAAAAGTGCTTGGGATCACCTTGAAGCGATGAATAAAATCAGTCCAAAACCGCTTTTAGAACGTAATATCGGTGGAAAAAATGGGGGCGGTACATCATTAACTACTTACGCAGAACGGTTGCTGCAGCTTTATGATTTGCTCGAACAAACACAAGAGCACGCGTTCCATATTCTACAAGATGAGACGATCCCGCTAAACAGTCTACTTTCAGCAACGGCAAAATTCTCCTTACAAAGTAGCGCGCGCAATCAATTTTTCGGTAAGGTGGCAAGCCAACATATTGTGGACTCCCGCTGCATTGTTGCAGTAAATATTCAGGATTTGCCTCATCCATTACATGTTTCAATCACAATGCGCAGTGCTGAGCGCCTCAGACTCATTACTGAAAAAGAAGTGATGGTCATGTTTAAAGCCCCTTGGGTGAAAATTAGTGCTACCCCATTAGAAGAAAAAAACAATCTTTTCCAAGCAACAATTCTTTCTATGCAGAATGAAGAAGCGATTCTGCAAATAAAAGATAGCTCAATTGAATTTTGTGCCAGCATTCATAGCAAAGATGGTTGGAAAGTGGGACAAGATGTGTGGTTACACGTGGATCCAGAACAGATTATTTTGGCAACATTGAAATAATCCTAGAAACAAAAAGTGCGGTCAAAATTAACCGCACTTTTTTATTTTCGTTTATAACGCGATCTCATCAATTGAGCGTCCGAAACTCGGCAAAAAGACTTGTAAAAAATAATCCATTTCTTGGCTGTGCCATTGTTCC
>CAJMPC010000121.1:0-5289 GCA_905215245.1 uncultured bacterium
TGATTTCGGTTGAATAACTACTATTCATACCATTCATTCTTGATGAAAGATTTGTTGTACTGCTCATAATGAATCCTTTCTAGTAAAGATAACGTTTAGAATTTTAATGAAAAAGGAGACTAAATTTTGTGACGTACATCACATTTTTGTAGCATTTTGAGAAAAATTTGAATATTGAGATAAAAATATTTTCAGAGGCGAGCAGAATTCACTTGTTTTAATATGATGAAAAAATAAAGGCGTTTTAATTAAAAACGCCTTTTATACATTACGCTAACAATTTTCTTGCTGCTTCCACCACCACAGATACTGCTTTTTCTTCCGTATCTTTCATGGTGGCTTCATTTGGAATTTCTTGTTGTGTACGGTTCACAATCACACCTGCTACCATACCAGCTCGCAAGCCAAGAGCATTACACATTGTGAATAACGTCGCGGATTCCATCTCATAGTTCATCACATTGAGATCTTGCCATTGTTTTAACAAGCCTTGGTAATCACGATATACTTTACCGCTGTAAGTATCATAACGTTCTTGACCTGGATAGAAGGTATCAGACGACGCGGTAATCCCTACAAATGGCTCAATGCCTTTTTCTTTAGCTGCATTGAAAAGCGCCGTGGTACATTCAAAATTTGCCACTGCCGGATATTCAATTGGGGCAAAATGACGACTTGCGCCATCAAGACGAACAGCCCCTGTTGTGATAAGTACATCCCCCACATTAATATGTGGTTGAATCGCACCTGTTGTACCAATACGTAAGAATGTACGCACGCCAAGCTGAGCCAGCTCTTCCACACAGATAGACGTAGACGGGCCACCAATACCGGTTGAACATACCACCACCGGTTGACCATTTAAATAGCCCAACCAAGAAGTGAACTCACGCGTACTTGCAAGAAACTCAGGGTTATCAAGTTTTTTAGCAATACGTTCACTACGTGCAGGATCTCCTGGCACGATAGCTAATGTAGCACCTTTTAATTGTGCTTTAGTCAGGTTTAAGTGAAATACATCAGACATAACAATCTCCTTTTTATCATTCTTGCCGCAAAGTGCGGTCAAATTTTCGTTATTTTTTCAATGCGCCTAAAATACCACGCATGATTTGTTTGGTCACTTCATTACGAATATTGCGACCAACTGATTTTGCCACGCTATTCACAATTTGTTCTGTCGGAGAAAGTTTATCCCCGCGTTTTTGTGTTCCAAAAATCATACGACTTAAGCTACCAAATAAACCGCTTTCTTCCTCTTGCTGCGCTTGTTCAGCTTGTTTTTGTTGTACTGCCGCTAAATCCGCTTGCGCATTTAACACTTCGAAAGCTGATTCATTATCCACATAATCTTTATAGAAGGCGTAAAGATCATCGTCTTTCACCCACGCTGCACGCTCTTCTTCAGTAATCGGTGCAAGTTGGCTTTTCGGCGGGTAAACATACGCCACTTCAACCGGCGTTGGCATCCCTTTTTCATCTAAGAATGAAATCAATGCTTGACCCACACCTAAAGTTGAAATGGTTTCAACCACATTAACAGCAGGATTTGAACGGAACGTTTCTGCCGCAGATTTCACTGCTTTTTGATCGCGTGGTGTAAAAGCACGTAATGCGTGTTGAACACGGTTACCTAATTGGCCTAACACGGTATCCGGTAAATCTAATGGATTTTGGGTCACAAAATAAATCCCCACACCTTTAGAACGAATTAAGCGAACCACTTGTTCCACTTTGTCCACCAACACACTTGGTGCACCATCAAAGAGTAAGTGTGCTTCATCGAAGAACATCACAAATTTTGGTTTCTCTGGATCGCCGACTTCCGGTAATTGTTCAAATAATTCAGACATCAACCAAAGCAAGAATGCGCTATACATTCTTGGGGAATTAATTAATTTTTCAGAATTTAAAACATTGATCACGCCACGGCCATCACGGGTTTGTAACCAATCTTCGAGATTTAATGCCGGCTCACCAAAAAGATTTGTCGCCCCTTCATTTTCAAGTGTCAGTAAGGCACGTTGAATCGCACCCACACTCGCCGCTGATACGTTGCCGTATTCTACTTGGAACGATTTGGCGTTCTCTGCCACAAATTTAAGCATGGCGCGTAAATCTTTTAAGTCAATAAGTAGCAAGCCTTTGTCATCTGCCACACGGAATACGAGGTTTAATAAGCCTTCTTGGGTTGCGTTTAAATTTAATAAACGGGAAAGTAATAATGGCCCCATTTCAGAAATCGTGGTGCGAAGTGGGATGCCTGTTTCGCCAAATACATCCCAAAATGACACAGGATAGCCATTTAAATAACTCTCGCCACCTAAATCAAATTGCTCAATGCGTTCCGCCACTTTGCCACTAAATGTGCCCGCTTTCACTAAACCGGACAAATCGCCTTTTACATCGACTAAAAAGACCGGTACACCATCATCACTGAACGCTTCTGCCATTTTACGTAATGTCACGGTTTTCCCCGTCCCTGTCGCCCCAGCGATCAGACCATGACGGTTTGCCATTTTTGCGGTAATACCAAGGGTTTGACCTTGTTCGGTACGCGCGAGAGAATATTGCATAAAGATTCCTTTGTTTTGTTGGTTTTATTTAAACGAATAATAAGGAAAAAACGAAGTGCGGTCAAAATTTAAGTGATTTTACGGTATAATTTCTCAAAACTAACTCAAAGCAGGAAAAATATATGGCAAACGCAAAAATTCTTATTATTAAAACAGGATTAATAGAAACCTTAACGTTCCCTGATGGTAGCTCATATGAAAGTGCCATCCGTAAAAAACCGGTATCGATGGTAAAAGTGCACACACTGGGTGCAGAAGGTAACGATGTGGGTTTAAAGGCTCATCACGGTGGTGTTGATAAAGCCTTGTTTTTTATGTCTGATGTCTCTTTCCCTGCTTTAAACGAGCTACTTGGTGAAAAGTTTGATTTTCACGGTAGCGCGATTTACGGTGAAAACTTTGTGGTATCAGGCTTACATGAAGATAACGTTTGTGTAGGCGATCGTTACAAAATTGGCTCTACTCTGTTAGAAGTGTCTCAACCCCGCAAACCTTGCGAGCGTTTATCTCATAATACCAAGAATGAGAATACAAGAGAGGTTATTCGTCAATCAGGCTGGACAGGTTGGTATGTTCGGGTGATCGAAGAAGGTGAAATTCATCAAGGCGATGAACTCATTTTGCAACATCGACCTTATCCTGAATGGACAATTCGTCGTCTAAATACGCAACTCTCCGCGCCTTCAAGCATTGCAGAACTAGAAGAAGCCTTAGCCAGTGAAGAATTAGCGCCTGCGTTTAAACGTTCTATCAATTTACAATTACATAATTTACAACAGGCGGCCAAAAATGTCGGCTAAAACGACCGCACTTTGTCCGTGCCAATCTTCGCTTTCTTACGAAGATTGTTGCGGACGCTTTCATTCAGGCAATATGTTTCCAGAAACAGCGGAACAACTCATGCGTTCCCGCTATTCAGCGTTTGTGCTCAAAAACATTCCCTATATTGTGCAAACCACTGTGCCAAGCCAACAAATTTTATTAGATGAAAAAGCCCTGCAAGATTGGGCTGATGAAACACAATGGCTCGGTTTAGATATTGTCAAAGCAGAAACCTTAACCAAAACACAAAGTGCGGTTGAATTTAAAGCACATTTTCAAGGCAGCGAACAGCCGCAAGTGCATCAAGAACATTCTATTTTTGTAAAAATCGATGGCCGTTGGTATTTTGTTGACCCCACTGTACCACTTCCAAGTAATAAACAGCCTTGTGTTTGTGGTTCAGGGAAGAAATTTAAACATTGTTGCGGAGGCTTGCTCTAATGACCTTAACGTCTTTTCTCGCATTATTTTGGCAGCGTTCTCAAGAAAACAAATTAACGCAAGCTGCCGGTTCACTCACCTACAGCACCATGCTCGCCATTGTGCCATTAATTATGGTGGTGTTTTCGATTTTTTCCGCCTTTCCTGTCTTTAACGAAGTAACCGGGGCATTGAAAGAATTCATCTTCACCAATTTCGCCCCTTCCGCGAGTGATGTTGTGGGGCAATATATTGATGAATTCGTCCATAACTCCAAGCAAATGAGTGCCGTGGGGATTGTGAGTTTGATTTTAGTGGCATTAATGCTCATTAACTCCATCGACCGTACACTTAATGGCATTTGGCAAGATACCAGTAATCGCCCGATCTTTACGTCATTTGCCATTTACTGGCTCATTTTAACGCTCGGTCCACTTTTAATCGGTACCAGCATTGCCGCAAGTTCCTATGTCAAAGCCATGTTCGAGCAATCGGAAACGCTATCTTTTGGCTTAAAACTCCTCAGCTTTGTGCCATTTCTTTCTACTTGGTTTATTTTCACGCTCATTTATATGGTCGTGCCAAATAAGAAAGTGAGCATCAAACACTCTGCAGCAGGCGCATTAATTGCCGCGATTTTCTTTACCTTAGGGAAACAGGCCTTTGCTTGGTACATTACGACATTCCCGTCTTACCAATTAATTTACGGCGCCATGGCGACACTGCCAATCATGCTATTGTGGATTCAAATCAGCTGGACAGTAGTGTTATTCGGCGCACAATTAGCCGCAGTGCTTGCAGAAGTATGGTCAATGAATCAAACGAATTTAGAGGAAGTAAAATGATTGCGTTAATTCAACGTGTGACACAAGCAAAAGTAGAAGTTGAAGGTCAAATTGTGGGGCAAATCGGCAAAGGATTATTGGTTTTATTAGGCGTAGAAAAAGAAGATGACCAAGCCAAAGCGGATAAACTCGCTGAGAAAGTCTTAAATTACCGTATTTTCAGCGATGAAAATGACAAAATGAATTTAAACGTGCAGCAAATCGGTGGTGAAGTGCTTGTGGTATCCCAATTTACTTTAGCTGCAGACACACAAAAAGGCTTACGACCAAGTTTCTCAAAAGGTGCCGCTCCAGCATTAGCTAATGAATTGTATGGCTATTTTTCGCAAAAATGTGCAGAAAAAGTCACTGTTGCCAACGGACAATTTGCGGCAGATATGCAGGTGAGCCTCACCAATGATGGTCCAGTTACATTTTGGTTAAATGTCTGAATAAAGAGAAAAATTGCTATTTTTTTCAAAGCAAAGGAAACTCTTCCTTTGATCGCATTGTCGTATTAACGCTCAAATGTATATAACAATTTCAAATCCCATCCATAATTGCATTGGTAATCCCCTTATTTTATGGGTAAACTAAGGCGGTTTGATGTGGATCTTCTTAAAGTTTAGCTTGTAATAAAATGAAAA